>VBWD01000015.1:9234-42521 GCA_006218055.1 Gallionellaceae bacterium | reverse complement strand
GGAAGGTTGGGATGGGGGTAGACGCTGAATGACAACACGAATCCCAAAAGTGACAACCTCCAGAGCAAGATCGTTGCGAAGCAACATGACGGATGCTGAAAACTTTTTATGGCAACGACTCCGTTACAAGCAACTAAACGGACATCGCTTTCGCCGCCAGCATCCCATCGAAGGATACATTGCAGATTTTGTATGTGTAGAGCAGAAGGTTGTGATTGAACTAGATGGTGGACAACATCAAGAGCAGGCCGCTTATGACAATCAAAGAACGGTTGTATTGCAAGCACATGGCTGGCGGGTGCTGCGCTTTTGGAACAATGATGTGCTGAGTAATATCGAGGGTGTTATGTCTGAGATTGCAGATGAATTGGAGCTTCTGCCCTAACTCTTCCCATTATGAACAACTTAAACATCATGACTCCTCCGATCCTAGTCATCGCCATCGGGAACGAATCTCGCGGAGATGATGCTCTGGCTCCTTTGTTGTCGCGCAGCGTGCAAGCGGAGTTCGACCATCCCGACTTCGAGTTCATCGAGGATTTCCAACTACAGGTAGAGCACGTGACCGATCTGGTCGGGCGGCGGAAGATATTGTTCCTCGATGCCGATGTCTCGTGTGACGCACCGTTACATTTCGCTGAGATCTCGGCAGCTCAAGACAACAGCTACACCAGCCACGCTATGACGCCTTTCGCACTGTTGCATACCTATCAGCAGGTGTATGGTGCAGAGGCTCCTAGTAGCTATCTGATGCGCATCCGGGGATATGGTTTTGAGTTGGGAGATGACTTGAGTGATGAGGCTTCAGCTAATCTTGAAGTCGCGTCGGTCATCGTTAAGGAATGGTTGATTAAAAACAAAACATCATCAGGAGGCAGAGATGTTCCAGATTCGAATACACGGTAGAGGCGGCCAAGGCGTGGTGACGGCAACGGAGATGCTTTCCGTCGCCGCTTTCGAGGAAGGGCGCCACGCCCAGGCTTTTCCCAGTTTCGGCTCGGAACGTACAGGTGCACCGGTGGTGGCGTTCTGCCGCATCGATGACAAGGAGATACGCCTGCGCGAACCCATCATGGAGCCGGATGCGCTCATCATCCAGGATCCCACATTGTTGCATCAGATCGACGTGTTCGCCGGACTGAAGCCGGATGGCTACGTGTTGCTCAACACACACCACACCTTCGAAACCATAGGGCTGGGTGATTTCGTCAAGGAACGAGATCACAAACGTCTGTGTACTTTGCCGGCGACCCAGTTGGGGCTCAAGCATGTCGGCCGTCCTATTCCTAACGTGCCACTGATCGCGGGCTTCGCCGCACTGTCAGACATGATCCAGCTCGAATCCGTCATCAAGGCCATCAACGAGAAGTTCTCCGGCAAGGTAGCAGAGGGCAACATTGCGGCCGCGACGGAAGCCTACGCGCTGGTGAAAGAACAAATGAAGGAGCATAGCCATGCTTAAGCAGACCGAAGGTTCTAAAGCCGTGGCCGAGGCGATCGCGCTGTGCCGTCCCGAAGTGATCTGTGCCTACCCCATCTCGCCGCAAACGCACATCGTCGAAGCCTTGGGCGAGATGGTGAAAGCGGGCGAATTGACTCCATGCGAGTTCATCAATGTAGAGAGTGAGTTCGCCGCGATGTCAGTCGCCATCGGCTCATCGGCAGCGGGGGCGCGTTCCTATACGGCGACTGCCTCGCAAGGGCTGCTGTTCATGGTGGAGGCGGTCTACAACGCGGCTGGGCTGGGACTGCCCATCGTGATGACAGTCGCCAATCGTGCCATCGGCGCGCCGATCAATATCTGGAACGACCACTCCGATTCGCTTTCGCAACGTGACTCCGGTTGGATGCAGTTGTTCGCCGAGACCAATCAGGAAGCGGTCGATCTGCACATCCAAGCGTTCCGATTGGCCGAAGAGCTCTCCATGCCCATCATGGTGTGTATGGATGGATTCATCCTCACGCACGCCTTCGAGCGCGTGGACATCCCGTCACAAGAACAGGTCGATGCCTATCTGCCACCGTTCGAGCCGCGTCAGGTGCTCGATCCGGCAGAGCCGATCTCCATCGGCGCGATGGTCGGGCCGGAAGCGTTCATGGAAGTGAAGTACCTCGCGCATGCCAAGCAGATGCAGGCACTGGAACGCATCCCGCAACTGGCCGATGAGTTCAAGCAGATATTTGGGCGTGACAGTGGCGGACTGATTCGCACTTACCATATCGAAGATGCCGAAACGGTGGTCATCGCGATGGGCTCGGTACTCGGTACCATCAAAGATGTGGTGGATGAGATGCGCGCCGAGGGACACAAGATCGGCGTACTCGGCATCATCAGTTTCCGTCCGTTCCCGCTGGAGCTGGTGCGTGCTGCGCTTATCAAGAGCAGGCGATTCATCGTGCTGGAAAAGAGTCTCGCCGTCGGTATGGGCGGCATCGTCGCCACCAATGTGCGTATGGCCGTTAGCGGGACGGGGCTAAAGGGCTTCACCGCTATCGCCGGGTTGGGTGGACGCGCGATCCCCAAGTCATCGCTGCACAAACTGTTCCGCCAGGCCGAGAAGGAAGAGCTCGAACCCGTCACCTTCGTCGATCTTGATTGGGATGCTGTCAACAAACAACTGGAGCGTGAGAAACAGACACGCCGCTCCGGCCCCATCGCCGAGAACATATTGCACGACAAGGGCATCGTGTCGGCGAAGTTCGGTTGAGGAGAAACAACATGTCATTTCAACCCGTCAAGTTCTACCAAACAGGCACGCTCACCGTCGGCAATCGACTGCTAGCGCAAGATGAAAGAAGTGTGCAGGCCAACCAGATGCGCAGCAACTCGATCAACTCGGGACATCGCGCGTGCCAAGGTTGCGGTGAAGCGTTAGGTGCACGTTATGCCATCGATGCGGCGATGGCGGAGAGCAACGGACAACTGATCGCGGCGAATGCAACCGGTTGTCTCGAAGTCTTTTCGACACCCTATCCGGAATCGTCATGGCAAATACCGTGGATCCATTCGCTGTTCGGCAATGCTCCAGCAGTCGCCACGGGTATCGCGGCAGCGATGAAGGTCAAAGGACGCAATGATGTGCGCGTCGTGGCGCAGGGCGGCGATGGCGGCACGACCGACATCGGCTTCGGTTGTCTGTCCGGCATGTTCGAGCGCAACGATGACGTGCTGTACATCTGTTACGACAATGAAGGCTATATGAACACCGGGGTACAGCGCTCGTCAGCCACACCACCCGCCGCACGCACGGCGACCACCATGCCGGTCGGCCCGGAACCGGGCAATGTGTTCGGTCAGGGCAAGAACGTGCCGGAGATCGCCATGGCGCACAACATACCCTACGTGGCGACGGCGACGGTGGCGGATCTGCGCGACCTCGAATACAAAGTGCGCAAAGCGATGCGCATGCGCGGCGCCCGCTATATACAGATATTCGTGCCGTGCCCGCTGGGTTGGGGCGCCGCTTCGCACGACACCATCCGCTTGGCGCGATTGGCCAAAGAGACGGGGATGTTCCCGGTGTTCGAGGCCGAGCATGGCGAAGTGACGAGTGTGCTCAAGATCCGCAACAAGGTTGCGATCGAGGAATATCTAAAACCGCAGAAACGGTTTGCGCACCTGTTCGGCAAGCATGCACATCCCGAGACCGTGGCGCGCTTGCAGGCGATCGCTGATCGCAACATCCGCAAATACGGCTTGTTGGCTGAGGGAGGAAACTAAAATGCCAAAACCTTTTGCCATCACCCTTAAACCGGGTACCTCACTCACCAACCTGACTGGAACCTGGCGCACTGCCAGACCGGTCTATCTTGATCGTTTACCACCTTGTAACAACGCCTGTCCTGCGGGCGAGAACATCCAGGGCTGGTTGTTCCATGCCGAGTCCGGCGATTACGAGCAAGCGTGGCGTGTCTTGGTAGAGAACAATCCGCTCCCCGCCGTGATGGGGCGGGTGTGTTACCACCCTTGCGAGGGCGCATGCAATCGCGGTCAACTTGATTCATCTGTTGGCATCAATTCAGTCGAACGTTTCTTGGGTGACGAAGCCATCAAGCGCGGCTGGAAGTTCGCCGCACCCGCTGTGTCAACGGGCAAGAAGGTTCTTGTCGTTGGTGCCGGCCCCTCTGGTTTGTCTGCGGCCTATCACTTGGCGCGTTTGGGCCATAAGGTGGAGATACAAGAAGCGGGCCCCTTGGCGGGCGGCATGATGCGCTTCGGTATCCCCAAGTATCGTTTGCCACGTGAGGTGCTCGATGCAGAAGTACAACGTATCCTCGATCTGGGCGTGACGCTCAAGTTCGATACCAAAGTCGCGAACATCGAGCAGAGCATGCAGGACGGCGGCTTCGATGCAGCCTTCCTTGCAGTCGGTGCGCATATCGGCAAACGTACTTACATCCCAGCGGGCGATGCCACCAAGATCGTGGATGCGGTGTCAGTATTACGTTCGATGGAAGGTGAAGACAAACCGATGCTGGGGCGTCGGGTCGTTGTTTATGGTGGTGGCAACACCGCCATCGACGTGGCACGTACCGCCAAACGTCTGGGGGCGACCGAGGCCATCATCGTCTACCGCCGTACGCGCGACAAGATGCCCGCGCACGACTTTGAGGTGGAAGAAGCCTTGCAGGAAGGTGTGATGGTCAAGTGGCTGTCCACCATCAAGCAAGCGGGCGAGGGCAACATCACCATCGAAAAGATGGCGCTGGATGAAAAGGGCTATCCACAACCGACAGGTGAGTTCGAGACTTTGGAGGCGGATTCAGTCGTGCTGGCTTTAGGGCAAGACGTGGACCTTTCACTGCTGGAAGGCGTGTCCGGACTGGAGATCAAAGATGGCACGGTGCAAGTCGCACCCAACATGATGACGGGACACCCTGGCATCTTCGCGGGTGGCGATATGGTGCCCTCCGAGCGCACCGTCACCGTGGCAGTCGGACACGGCAAGAAAGCAGCACGCAACATCGACGCATGGTTGCGCGGCGCGACGCAAGAAGTGCCCGCCAAACATGAACTGGCAGAGTTCGACAAACTGAATACTTGGTACTACTCGGATGCGGACAAGACCGTGCGCCCGATGTTGGACATCATCCGCCGCCAGACCAGTTTCGATGAAGTACAGGGCGGCCTGAACGAGAGCAATGCATTGTTCGAGGCGAGACGCTGCCTTTCCTGCGGCAATTGCTTCGAGTGCGACAACTGCTACGGCGTGTGCCCAGATAACGCGGTCATCAAACTGGGGCCGGGCAAACGCTTCGAGTTCAAGTACGACTACTGCAAGGGTTGTGGTCTGTGTGTGGCCGAATGCCCGTGCGGGGCGATCAAGATGGTGGCCGAGGATATCTAAGCTTAAGATATATGCGTACTTGGAGCCGCCCGGACGTGTCTGGGGAATTCAGAGTAAGTTGCTGTAACGATTTAAGACGTTGGAATCCAATATGAGAAATTTGTCGACGTTTTTGAATACCCCTGCGCGAGTAGTGTTCGCGGTTGGCATGATCATACTGGTGATCGAATCGCTGATCATGCTGCTAATCGAAGCCGTCCCCAGTTCCATCGTGCCAGATGAGAAATGGCAGTTCCTTGATCCAATCCTGCTCACCACGATTGTTTCTCCAATACTCTACTTTCTAATCTACCGGCCATTGAACCAGCAGGCCTTGCTCGAACAGCAACTTGACGAGTTGCAACGCTTCCAGAAGGTGGTAGTCGGGCGCGAATTGCGCATGAAGGAGCTAGCGGAAGAAAATCTCATGCTGCGCTCGCAGATAACTACCGGGGATATCGGTGAGTCCGCAAGCGTACTCCCTGCAAATCCGGTGGGTAGCGATGCGGAGGGGCCAGTGGCTGAAATCGGGGAGACTAAAGCTGAACAGCGAAATATTCTGTTATTTATGCTCGAAGATCTTGAGACTGCACGTAACAAGATTGAACAGGCGCAGCAGGAATGGATGGTTGCGCTGGACGTGGTATCCGATCCGATTTTTCTGCACGACAGGGAATTTCGCATCCTGCGCGCGAACCATGCGTATGCCGCTCGTGCCGGTATGTCCATCGATGAATTTATCGGCAAACCTTACTACCAGATATTTCCCAAGCATGCGGGACCGCTGGCTTCCTGCTTGCGTGCACTAAGGATGGTGCGGGAAGAGGTAGAGGAATTGACACTGGAGAGCGGTGAGATCATTCGCTCACGCGCTTCTCCCGTGTATGACGTGCAGGGAGAATACCTACACTCGATTCACATTCTGGAAGATATTACCGAGCGCAAGGCCTCCGAAGCTGAGATTCGGAGGCTGACGCAACTCTATGCGGCGCTAAGCCAATGTAACGAAGCCATCGTGCGCTGCACCAGCGAAGACGAGCTGTTTCCGCAAATCTGCCGCGACTCAGTAGAGTTCGGCGGTATGAAGATGGCTTGGATAGGTTTGACGGACGATGAGACCGGTATGGTCAGCCCCGTTGCCTCATATGGCAAGGGCATAGAATTCTTGGACGACATACTGATTTCGGTGGATGCCGATAATCCCACCGGGCACAGCCCGATTGGCATCGCCATCCGCGACAACCGGCCACAATGGTGCCAAGATTTTCAAAATGACACACTCACTGCGCCGTGGCGTGAACGTGGCGCAAGCTTTGACTGGGGTTCGTTAGCCTCCCTCCCTCTGGTGTGCAACGGGGTGGTCGTCGGTGCTTTTACACTGTATTCCGGCGCTACAAATAATTTCGATGAAGCCGCGCGCAAGCTGTTGGTCGAAATGGCGGCGGATATCAGTTTCGCACTGGATGGTTTCGAGCGCGATGCACGGCGCAAGCAGGCCGAGCAGGAACTGGCAGAAAGTGAACAGCATTTCCATTCGCTGTTTGAGAACATGCTGGAAGGCTATGCCTATTGCAAGATGCTGTTCAAAGATGGCGTGGCCGAAGAATTTATCTATCTTGAAGTCAACCGCGCGTTTGAGACATTGACCGGACTGAAAGATGTGTCTGGAAAGCGGGCCAGCGAGGCCATCCCGGGCATTCGTGAATCCAACCCGGAGTTGTTTGAAATTTATGGGCGGGTTGCGCAGAACGGACTGCCGCAGCAATTCGAAATGTACGTATCTGTTCTGGATAGGTGGTTTGCAGTCTCGGTTTATTGCCCAGAGAATGAATACTTCGTCGCCATCTTCGACAACATCACTGAGCGCAAGCAGTCTGAACGAGTTCTTGCAGAATCGGAATTGCGTTTCCGTGGCTTGGTCGAGCAGTCTCTTGCCGGTATCTACATCATCCAAGATGGACGGTTCGTTTATGTGAATCCGCGCTTCGCAGAAATATTCGGCTACGCTGCAACCAGCGAACTGATCGGCGTCGAACCGGCGTTGCTGGTCGCCGAGCAAGACCGCAGCCTCGTTACGAAGAACATACGCAGCCGCCTTGAGGGCGAAGAACAAAGCATCAGCTACGGCTTTACCGCTGTACGCAAGGATGGCAGCCTGATCGATGTCGGCGTGCATGGTGCGCGAGCTACACACCTCGGCCGTCCTGCGATTCTCGGCCTAATGCAGGATGTGTCTGAGAAGAAACATGCTGAAGAGCAGATACAACGCTATGTCAGGCAGCTTGAGGACTCATTCTTGCGCACCATTGAAGTGGCGACCACGCTGGTCGAGATGCGCGACCCTTATACGGCTGGACACGAAAAACGGGTAGCACAGATCGCCGTTGCCATCGGTACAGAGATGGGGCTGGACGCACATCACATCGAGGGGTTGCGTGTGGGCGGCTATATCCACGATATCGGCAAGATCATCATTCCAGCGGAGATACTTTGCAAACCCAGCAGGCTAAATCAGGCCGAATACGAACTGATCAAAGGACATCCCCAAGCCGGTTACGACATCCTGAAAAATGTGAGTTTTCCTTGGCCGGTGGCTGATATCGCATATCAACACCACGAACGAATGGATGGTAGCGGCTATCCGCGCGGACTGAAAGGTGAAGAGATATTGCTGGAAGCTCGTATTACAGCCGTCGCGGATGTGGTTGAGGCGATGTCCTCGCATCGTCCTTATCGGCCAGGCCTCGGCATCGAGCCGGCGCTTGCGGAAATCGAGCGTGGTAGCGGCACGGCTTTCGATCCTGAAGTCGTTTCAGCCTGTCTGTGCCTGTTCCGAGAGAAGTCATATCAACTTCCTGTTTAAGAAAGATGTTTAATGCACGAAATGTCTCTAGTAGAGAACGTACTAGGCATCATCAAAGATGCCGCCCTTCAGCAGGGTTTCAAGCGAGTCAAGACGGTGTGGCTGGAGATCGGGCAACTGTCTTGTGTCGAAACGGAAGCGATGCGTTTCTGTTTTGATACGGTGACCAAGGACAGCCTCGCTGAGGGCGCAAAGCTGGAGATCATAGAAACACCGGGGCAGGGCAGATGCGCGCAATGTGGCAACGCGATGCAGATCGCCACGCTATACGAAGCCTGCTCTAAGTGTGGCAGTTTTGGATTGCAGGTCATCGCGGGCGATGCGATGCGGGTCAAAGAATTAGAGGTGGAATGATGTGTACGACGTGCGGGTGTGGATCGAGTGAGGTACTGATTCGGGGCAAACAGGCTAGCCGTGCCCCCAAGTCGGGCGAGCATGTTCGTTTTCGTCCTCATGTCATTGAGGTGACTGTCCAAGATCCCGAGGCATCCCGCATCATCAAGCTGGAACAAGACATCCTCGCCAAGAACGATGGGCTCGCAGACAAGAACCGCAGCGTGTTCTCCTCGAATGGCCTCCTTGCACTGAATCTGGTCTCCAGCCCTGGTTCGGGCAAGACGACACTGTTGGTGAAGACGCTGGAGGCACTGAAAGGAAAGATACCGCTTGCGGTGATCGAAGGCGACCAGCAGACCGACAACGATGCCGAGCGCATCCGTGCCACCGGCATCGAAGCCATCCAGATCAATACCGGCAAGGGTTGCCATCTCGATGCGCCTGTTCATCGAGAACGTCGGCAATCTGGTGTGTCCTGCCGCATTCGATCTGGGCGAGGCTGCCAAGGTGGTGGTGCTTTCCGTCACCGAGGGCGAAGACAAGCCGCTCAAATATCCCGACATGTTCCGCGCCGCGAAACTGATGCTGCTCAATAAGTGTGACTTGCTGCCTTACCTCAGTTTCGATGTGGCACGCGCAGAGGAGTATGCACGTCGCGTGAATCCCGATATCCAGATCATCCGCATCTCAGCGACCAGCGGCGAGGGTATGCAAGATTGGTTGGACTGGCTGTCCGCTCAACATAGTCCTAAAGAATCTCTGATTGAGAACTTTTCACTCCCTCTCCCCGTGGGAGAGGGCTGGGGTGAGGGTATCAATTCAACAAGTGACTCCCTCACCCTACCCCTCTCCCACGGGGAGAGGGAACTTAATCAGTGATTCCCTAGCGGATGACACCTCCAGACTGCGTCGAACACGTCATCGAACTGCCGCATGCCGTACCAACGGTACTGGCGACGGGGGCGTGGTTCAAGAACACGCTGTGCATCACTTCCGGGCAACAGGCTTTCATCAGCAAATGTGTGGGCGATCTCGACACACCTGAGGCCTGCCTTGAACATGAACGCACGGCGCGCAACCTGCTCGCCTGGTTAGGCGAGAAGCCGCAAGCCATCGCGCACGACCTGCACCCCGATTTCCATTCCAGCCGCTTCGCAGCACAACTCGCGGCAGAGTTCGGCGTGCCGCTCATCGCAGTGCAACATCATCATGCACATATCGCTGCCGTGTGTGCCGAGCAGGGCGTGATGGAATCCGTGCTGGGCTTGGCACTGGATGGTGTGGGATTTGGTACGGATGGTAAGGCTTGGGGCGGAGAGTTGTTGCGTGTGGATGGTGCACAGTTCGAACGCATCGGACACTTGCGACCATTGCCGTTGCCCGGCGGCGACCGCGCTGCACAAGAACCTTGGCGCATGGTGGCAGCAGTACTGCACGAGTCAGGACGTGGTGGCGAGATCGTTGGTCGCTATGCCGATGAACCCGCTGCCGCAACTGTGATGAGCATGTTGCAACGCGACTTCAATTGCCCGCGCACCTCCAGCATGGGACGTGTGTTCGATGCGGCAGCCGGGCTGCTGGGGCTTTGTCACAAGATGGAGTTCGAAGCGCAAGCGGCTATCGCCTTGGAGCAGGCGGCCACACGAGATATCGCGACACAGAAAGCGATGGCGAATGGGTGGCGACTTTCACCCCAAGGCGAACTCGACCTGCTGCCGCTATTGAACGCACTGGCGAACATACAGGACGCAGAGCAGGGCGCGGCACTTTTCCACGCCACACTGGTTGAGGCGATAGCAGATTGGATAGCGCAGGCGACACAACAGGCTGGCATCACATCGGTCGCCTGTGGTGGTGGCTGCTTCTTCAATAAGCTATTGAGCGCAGGACTTCGTGAACGCATGAATGCGATGGGCGTTAGAATGCTCACGTCTAAAAGATTGCTACCCGGCGATACCGCTATCGCCTTAGGACAAGCCTGGGTGGCTACACAACATCAGCAGGGAGTTATCAAAAATGAGAGAAATTAAAATAATATTTATCATATTGGCTGCGTTGATCCTGATTGGATGTGGCCCTACTAAAGATCAATTGATCGATGTCAAAGCCGCTGCTGAAAGGCAAGCACGGGGCGAACTGTTGTTGGATATCCGGGAAGCCGATGACTACAAAGAGTTCCACGCACCGAACACCACCAACATCCCGCTGGGTCGCCTTGCTTTACGCTTGACCGAGTTGGAACCTTACAAGAGCAAGCCCATCATGGTGATCGATCACGCCGAGCAACGCGCTCCCAGAGCGCTGGAGGTCTTACTAAAAGTCGGTTTCTCGCAAGCGGTCGTGGTGAAAGGGGGGATGGCCGAATGGAAAGCCGCCGGTCTTCCCATCGAGAAGTTGGACATACAAGCGCAACCCGAGTGACACGACCATGTGTCTAGCTATTCCCGCTCTCGTCGTTGAACTCCTGCCGGATGACATGGCGCGCATCGATCTGGATGGCGTGCGCAAGGACATCTCGCTGTCGCTGGTCGAAAACGTGCAAGTCGGCGACTATGTCATCGTGCATGTGGGCTTCGCCTTGCAAAAACTCGACCCGCACGAAGCGGCAGAGACACTGGCACTGTTCGCCGAACTGGGCAAGCTCGCATGAAGTACGTGGACGAGTTCCGCGATGGCGAATTGGCCAGGAACATCGCCACCAACATCGCCCGCGAGGCTAAGCCGAACGTCACCTATCGTCTGATGGAATTCTGCGGCGGACACACGCATGCCATCTCGCGATACGGTATCGCCGATCTGTTGCCAAGCAATGTACGCATGATCCACGGCCCCGGCTGTCCGGTGTGCGTGCTGCCCATCGGTCGCGTGGATCAGGCCATCCGCCTGGCACTGGAACAGAAGGTGATCCTGTGCACCTACGCGGATACGATGCGCGTCCCCGCTTCAAATGAGCTGACATTGATGCGAGCCAAGGCCGCTGGCGCAGATGTGCGCATGATCTATTCGACGCAGGATGCACTGAAGATCGCGCGCGACAATCCGCTGCGCGAAGTCGTGTTCTTCGCCATCGGTTTTGAGACCACCACACCGCCCACCGCTGTGGCAGTCAAGCAGGCGGCTGTCGAAGGGCTGAACAACTTCAGCATCCTGTGCAATCACGTACTGACCCCGGCCGCCATGCACGCGATCCTTGCGGTGGAAGGCGGTATACAACTGGATGGCTTCGTTGGCCCCGCCCATGTCTCCACCGTCATCGGCAGCCAACCCTATGAGGTGTTTGCCGATGACTATCGCAAGCCGGTTGTCATCGCCGGGTTCGAGCCGCTGGATGTGATGCAATCCATCCTGATGCTGGTGCGCCAGATCAATGACGGGCGTTCAGCGGTCGAAAATGAATTCACCCGCGCGGTGACGCCGGAAGGCAATCGCAAGGCGCAGGCATTGGTCGCAGAAGTGTTCCAGTTGCGCGATTCGTTCGAGTGGCGCGGTCTGGGCAGCGTGCCCAACAGTGCGTTGAAACTGCGTCCCGAGTTCGCCAAATTCGATGCGGAGCTTAGATTCGATATCGACTACGTCGCCGTGCCCGACCACAAAGCGTGCGAATGCGCGGCGATATTGCGCGGCGAAAAGCGTCCGCAGGAGTGCAAGATATTCGGCACGGTATGCACACCGCAGAATCCGGTGGGTTCGTGCATGGTGTCGTCGGAAGGGGCGTGCGCGGCGCACTATACCTATGGCCGCTTGCGGAAGGATGCATGATGAGTACAAGAAAGACTGCGTATGTCAGACCACTCGATCTAAAACACGGACGGGTCGAGATGTCGCATGGAGCGGGCGGGCGCGCGATGGCGCAACTGATCAGCGAATTGTTCGCTGCCGCATTCGATAATCCGTTCCTCGCGCAAGGCAATGATGGCGCACTTCTGCCGCCGATGCCGAACGGTCGATTGGTGATGTCCTGCGATGCTCATGTGGTATCGCCACTGTTCTTTTCCGGTGGCGACATCGGCTGCCTATCGGTGCATGGCACGGTCAACGATCTGGCGATGATGGGCGCACAACCGCTCTATCTGGCGGCCTCGTTCATCCTCGAAGAAGGCTTTGCGCTGGCTGAACTCCAACGCATCGTCGAATCGATGGCGCGCGCGGCACGCGAGGCGGGGGTATCCATCGTCACCGGCGACACCAAAGTGGTGGAGCGCGGCAAAGGTGACGGTGTGTTCATCACCACTACCGGTGTCGGCATAGCACGCGAGGGCATCACGCTATCCGGTGATCTGGCGCGACCGGGTGACAAGATATTGTTGTCGGGTACGCTGGGTGATCACGGCATGGCCATCCTGTCGCAACGCGAGGGGCTGAGCTTCGATGCCCCCATCGTTTCCGATACCGCCGCACTGCATGGATTGGTCGCTACGATGTTAGATAGTGGCGCTGAATTACATGTACTACGCGACCCGACGCGCGGCGGTCTGGCAACCACGCTTAACGAGATCGCTCAACAATCTGGAGTAGGGATGATGCTGCAAGAATCTGCCATCCCGGTGAATCCGACCGTTGCCGCCGCGTGTGAATTCCTAGGCCTCGACCCGCTGTATGTCGCCAATGAAGGAAAGCTGGTGGCGATCTGCGCGGCACAAGATGCTGAAAAATTGTTGGCTGTGATGCGCGCCCATCCGCAAGGAAGCAGGGCAGCCATCATGGGTGAAGTGATCGAAGATTCGCACGGCTTCGTGCAGATGACCACCAAGTTTGGTGGGCGGCGCATCGTGGATTGGCTTACAGGGGAGCAATTGCCGAGGATCTGTTAGAACTTGGTTACGACCACAAAGCGTGTTGGCTGCGAGAGGCTGTTCCTCGGCCTGAACAGACGGTGGCGGTTTGCTGAAATTGATATTAGGTCGGGGAATATGGGTGTCCGCTACAGAAACAGAAGTGGACATAACATCAAGTAAATTTGATTCGTACTAACCGGCTCAAGTTAACCCCAAGAGATCGCTGCTGAAAACAATTGCGATGCTGAGCTAACTCCGAATCACTCAGAAGTTGCGGGCGGCAACAAGCAAGCCCCGCTGGCAATTGGCGGCGTACAACTCTGTTGGTAAGGTATAGAATCCAGCCAAACAACAAATAGTGTTGGCATCCACTAAATGGGTCGGTCTCCTCTCCACGCGATTATTCCCATTGGTCACTCAGATGGCCGGCTTCCTTTCGTCATTCAGGATTTGACCTATGGCCGATGACTCCAAGACCGTGATCAGGAAAGAGCCCCGCCAATCGGCAGTCTGGTTGCTGACCGTACTGGCGGTGGCGGTGTTCATCATTGAAGTATTGGTGATGGTTTTCTTGTCATCTCTTCCACCCATGTCTGATGCGGCAAAGACGATGATCGATGCGGCCACGCTTTCGATCATCCTCTTCCCAATATTCTATTTTCTGGTCTTTCGGCCGCTGATCAACAACATCACCGAGCGCAGGATGGCCGAGGAAGCTCTGCGCGAAAGTGAAATACGTTTTCGTAAGATGGCAGATCACGCTCCCGCACTCATCTGGCTGGCAGATACCCAGAACATGGGTGTTTGGTACAACAAGCACTGGCTCGACTACACAGGCCGCAGCATGGAGCAAGAGTTGGGCTTCGGCTGGCTGGAGGGTATGCATCCGGATGACCGGGCACGCAGCGCAGCCTATTGTCAGGCATCTTTCGACGCCAGGAAAAAGTTTGAGATGGAGTTTCGCTTGCGTTGCGCCGACGGCAGCTACGGTTGGATCGCCGATGTCGGGGTGCCGCGTTTCGACGATAACGGAGAGTTTCTCGGTTACATAGGATATTGCTGGGACATCAATGGCCGGAAAGCGACCGAGGCCAGATTGCAACTTGCCGCGAACGTGTTCACTCATGCGCGCGAGGGGATTCTGATCGCGGATGCGAACGGCTCCATCATCGATGTTAACGAGACGTTCTCACGGATCACTGGTTATAGCCGCGCAGAAGTACTGGGCAAAAATCCAAGGATACTTCAATCCGGCCGCCAGAGCCCCGAGTTTTATATTGCCATGTGGAAAGCACTCATCGAGGACGGTCACTGGACCGGAGAAATGTGGAACCGGCGTAAGAGTGGCGAGGTATATGCCGAGATGCTCACCATCAGTGCCGTATACGACGCTGATAAAATCATACAGAACTATGTCGCCTTGTTCACCGATATCACCTCAATGAAAGAACACCAGCACCAGCTCGAACACATCGCACATTTCGATGCATTGACCGGTCTGCCCAATCGCATACTGCTAGCTGACCGTTTGCAACAGGCCATGGTTCAAAGCCAGCGGCGCAAACAACCGTTGGCGGTGGTGTTCCTCGATCTGGACGGATTCAAGGCGGTGAACGACAATCACGGCCACAAGATTGGAGATGAACTACTAATCCTCGTCTCGCAGCGTATGCGGGCGGCGCTACGCGAGGGAGATACGCTGGCGCGTATCGGTGGCGACGAGTTCGTGGCTGTGTTGGTCGATTTGGAACAGCCCGGAGATTGGAAGCTGCTACTGGACAGAATGTTGCAGGCAGCGGCTGCTCCAGTGGAGATCGGGGAATTGGTTCTGAATGTGACTGCCAGCATCGGCGTAACGCTCTATCCCGATGATGATGCTGATACCGACATCCTGATGCGTCATGCCGACCAAGCGATGTATCAGGCCAAACAGTCAGGAAAGAATTGCTATCACCTCTTTGATGTAGGCCAGTAAAGTCGAGATATGCATTAATAATACAGACAGGGCCAATGTCCGCTTCTGGTAGAGCGCAACTATCAGGAATGCTACTATGAGCCAACAAAATAAATAACCATCGCCCCTAAAGGCGCTTCATACGGGAGATGAAAGCTCATGGAAATCGGCATCCTCACCCATCCTTTGGGAATTGCGCTTCAATGCCTTGGGATTTACTTGGCGCTGCGTTTGATTCCTCTCTCAGGAAGATCCAATGCTTGGCTGACATTCTCATCTGCCTTTGTTCTGATGGGTGTTCGACTTATCGGTGAACTGCTTGAACATTTTGAAATCATTCTTCCAGGCTCATTGACGAACAACTTCGATGACCTTCTCTCGTTATTAATTACCATCTTGATGGTGGTGGGGATTTACCTGATACGCACGATATTCGAAGAGCGTCAGCAATCTCAACAAAAGTTACAGCAGCAACTGGATGAACTCTTGCGTTTCCAAAAAGTCACCGTCGGGCGAGAACTGCGGATGAAAGAGCTGGTGGAAGAAAACACCGAACTGCGCTGTCAGCATGACTTGTCCAAATCAGCCCGATCACAGCCATGAACGAATCCATCGAAGTCCTGCGTCTGCAACTGCAAGATGCCCAACGTGCCCTGCAAGAATCGGAGTTGCGTTGTCAGCAGCACGATGCTGAACACCAAGCTGCCACCAAGGAGTTAGCGGATAACCGCAGTGCATTGCTCTTCATGCTCGAAGACTTGGACAACTTGCACCAAAAGATTCAACAGTCACACTTGGAATGGATGGCAGCATTGGACGTGCTGAATGATCCTATCTTTCTGCATGATCCCCAATTTCGCATCCTTCGTTGTAACAAGGCATACCAGCAAGTCGCAGGCATCCCGTTCAAGCAAATCATCGGGCAACCTTATTTCGAAGTCTTCCCAAAGCTAGCTGCGCCATTGCCTAGCTGCTTAAGTGCGATGGAAAAAGTAGCAACAGAAGAAGAAGAGATAGTGGTCGGCGATCGGACCTACCGCTCACGTGCGGTTTCCGTACATGACGAGCAAAGCGCCCATTGGTATTCCATACACACCTTGGAAGATATTACCGAGCGCAAGAAATCCATAGAGGCATTGTTTGAGAGTGAAAGCCGCTTTCGTCAATTGTCCAACTCGTTGCCGCAGCTCATCTGGACATGTCAGGCAGACGGCCCGTGTGATTACCTGAGCGAACAATGGGTAGCCTATACCGGGATTCCGGAAAGCGAACAACTGGGTTACCGCTGGTTGGAACAACTCCATCCAGATGATCTTGACCCTACCGTGGCTGCTTGGCAGGTCGCCGCTACTTCTGGAGCAGACTTTCATGTGGAATTCAGGATTCGTCGCCATGACGGTGTCTATCGCTGGTTTGACACAAGAGCCGTTCAGTTACGTGATAAAGAAGGCAAAACCGTAAAGTGGTTTGGCTCTAATACGGATATCACTGAAAACAAGCAGGCCGAGTTGGCATTGCGAGAAAGTCAAAAACTCACGCAGGACATCATCGATGGCAGTCCTGCGCTCATTTACTCGCTGGATGCAACTGGAAAGTTCACGCTAGCGAACAAGCAACTCTGTTCATTATTGCGGGTCGAGCGCGATAAGTTGATTGGCCAGGGGCGGGAAATCGTCTTGCCCAAGGAAGTCGCTGAAGAACACAGAGCCAATGATTTGAAAGTCATGAACAGCCGCAGCCTCATCGAATTCGATGAGCGTAATACACAGGACGATGGGGAGCACATCTATTTGTCGCAAAAGTTTCCTTTGATCGACTCCAATGGCGAGGTGCGTGGGGTTTGTGGCATATCAACGGATATCACCGAACGCGAGAAGGGCAAGCTCGCTTTGCAGCGTACTAACCGCGCGCTTCGTACTTTGAGCGAAGGTAACCAGACCCTGATTCATGCCACGGACGAACTGCAACTGTTACAGGCGATGTGCCGTGTGGCTGTGGAGAAGGGTGGTTATCGCATGGCTTGGGTGGGGTATGCCGAACAGGATGAGGCGCGATCTTTTCGAATCATGGCTCAAGCAGGTTTGGACGAAGACTACTTTTCTAAAACTCACATCACTTGGTCGGATACCGAGTTCGGACAGGGTGTTTCCGGGCGTGCAGTGCGCAGTAGGAAGACCCAGATAGCCCAAGATATCGAACTTGATTCGGGCATGGCACCGTGGAAAGAAGATTTCAGGAAGCGCGGCTTCAGTTCAGCGATTGCATTGCCTTTGCTGGATGTTGATTTATGCTTTGGCGTACTTACTCTTTACGCTTCAGAACGTAATGCATTCGACAGCAACGAGGTCGAGTTGCTCGAAGAGATGGCAGGTGATCTTGCGTTCGGCATCCTCACGCTGCGTGTCAGGCTCGAACACCGAGAGCATGAACTTCGCTTGCAAGAAAACATGCTGCAAACCGTGAAGGCCATCTCCGGCATCGTTGAGATGCGTGATCCCTATACCTCGGGTCATCAGACCCGAGTGGCTAAACTAGCTCAAGATATTGCACAACAGATGGCACTTCCGAAGGCGCAGGTGGAAGCGATTCACTTGGCCGGATTGATTCATGATCTGGGCAAGATCAGTGTCCCCGCCGAGATATTGAGTAGGCCGGGAAGGCTGAATGAGCTTGAATTCGGCATGATCAAGATGCATCCTAAATCGGGTTACGATATTTTAAAAGGCATAGACTTTTCGTTGCCGATAGCGCAGATGGTATATCAACACCATGAGCGCATCGATGGATCGGGCTATCCACAGGGATTAAAGGGGGAAGAAATATTGCTTGGGGCACGTATTCTCTGTGTTGCAGATGTGATTGAAGCGATGTCTTCGCACCGCCCCTATCGCCCTGGTCTAGGAATTGAAGCAGCACTGGATGAAATTGTTCGATATCGAGATGTTCATTTCGACGCCCAAGTCGTTGATGCCTGTATGTCACTATTCAAACAACAAAACTATGTCCTACCAAGCTAACGCGATACCCTGGAAACTGGAATGGAGCGAAGAGCTAAGTGTCAATATTCCAGAGATCGATCTGGAACATCAACACTTCATCGCTCTGGTGAATCAATTGAATGAAGCCATTAGTCAACGTGCGGAGTTATCTGATATCAAGGGGTGCATGCAAGCCATCGTCAATGATGCTTCGGCGCACTTTGCTCATGAAGAGGCTTTATTTGCAGAGTGGCACTACCCAGCAGCGGCAGAACATGCACAACAACATACTCAGGTTCTGATGGCTTTGAATGATATCTGCGCACGATTTGAAATCGCTACCACCTACGACTGGGTAGAAGCTGGCCTTAAGGTCAAATATACACTGGTGGAACACTTGCTAAAAGAAGACATGCAATACCGAGACTATCTCCGCGAGAAGAGCTGAATTTTCAGTCTGCAATGGCCGCCCAAGACGGGAAATGGTTTCTTTTTTGACTCATACTGGCTGGAATATCCTCGATGCGGAAGCCCAACATCGTAGCTAGACTGCTACATAGCGGGCGGTCGTAACGGACGGCAAAGGGGTAACTAGCGGCGGTCGAGCACAATCGAACTCGTGGCTTTGAACGACCGCAGTTGAATCTGGAACAGTCATTCACATTGATCAACTCAACATCAATTTCAGCAAACCGTCACCGTCTCTTCAGGCCGAAGAAGCGACGGCAGACACTAACGGTTCTTCCGTTTCGTTGAATCTACAGCGTCTTGCTGACCTTCATGATGCCCGTATCTTCGGTGCTGTTCTTGATGGAGAACCCCAAGCGCGTCATCAGTTTCAGCATGTTGTGATTGTGGCTTAGCACTTCGCCCTCGATGATCTCCAGCCCCTTGGAACGAGCAGCTTCCATTAGTGACACCATGAGCTTTTGTCCCAAGCCTTTGCCGGTGATGTTGTCGGCCACCACCAAAGCGAATTCGCACGATTTCGCATCCGGGTTGATGGCATAACGCGCCACGCCGAGTTGCACCTCTTTCTCGTGTACTTCCGTCACCGCGATCAAGGCCAGTTCGCGGCTGTAGTCGATCTGTGTCAGGCGCGACAACATATCTTCGGTCAGTTCTTGCACACTGTTCATAAAGCGGAAATATTTCGTCTCTTCAGACAGATCGTGTACGAATTGCTTCACCAGTTGTGCATCCTCGGGACGGATAGGGCGAATGGTGATATCTGTGCCATCTGCCAACTGCCATTCGCTGACCAAGTGCGTGGGGTAGGGATAGATTGCCATGTGGGCGTAGCGGTCCGCACTCGGTTGGCGATACTCCACCACCACGCGTGCATCCGCCGCGAGTGCGCCGTTCTCGTCGAGGATGAGCGGATTGATGTCCATCTCTTTCAATAACGGTAGTTCGCACACCATTTCCGAAACGCGCAACAGCACATCCTCCAGCGCTTCCATATTGGCTGGTGCCATGTTGCGGAACTTGCCGAGCATCTTGGCGATGCGGGTGTCGTTGATCAATTCCTTGACGAGGAAGGTGTTCAAAGGTGGCAACGCAACAGCGCGGTCGCCCATGATCTCGACTGCCGTACCGCCCGCGCCGAAGGTGATCACTGGGCCGAACGCCGGGTCGGTGGTCACGCCTATCATCAGTTCGCGCCCGTTGCGTTTGACGATCATCGGTTCGATGGAGATGCCTTCCATCTTGGCGTTAGGTCGATTGAGCTGGATGTTCTCGCAGATCTTCTGGTAAGCCGCTCGCACTTCGTGAGCGTTGCGCAGATTGAGGATCACGCCGCCCGCATCGCTCTTGTGCGAGATGTCGGGCGAGTTGACCTTCATCGCTATAGGGAAGCCCATCTGTTGCGCGATGAGCAAGGCCTCGTTAGGCGAATGCGCGACCATGGTGCGCGCCACAGGAATGTGGAAAGCGGACAGCAAGGCCTTGGATTCCATCTCGCTCAACACTTTGCGATGCTCCTGCATCGCGCCTTCGATGATGAGGCGCGCGCTTTCCACATCCGGTTCATCGTGATGCGAAAGCGGACCCGGCATCTGCATCAATAGCTTCTGGTTGCGGTAATAGGCGGACAAGTGCGAGAACACCTCGACCGCGGGTTCCGGTGTGCGGAAGTGCGGGCGGTGCGCCTTGGTGAAAGCATCACGCGAAGTGGCGACTTGTGTCTCGCCCATCCAGCAGGTCAACAACGGTTTGCGGTGGGTGTTGGCCAGTTCGATCAAGGCCTGAGCAGACTCCAACGGTTTGGTCATCGCCTGCGGTGTGAGAATGGCCAACACGCCGTCCACGTTGTCGTCTTCCAAACAGGCTTTCACCGCATGGTGGTAACGATCCGCTTGCGCATCGCCGATGATGTCCACCGGGTTGGCGTGCGGCCAGTTCGGTGGCAGATGTTGGTTCAGGTATTCGATGGTGCTGTCTGACAAGGTGGCGATATTGAGGCCGAGGTCGGCGGCTCTATCCACTGCCATCACACCGGGGCCGCCGCCGTTGGTGACGATGGCGAGGCGGTTACCGGTCGGTTTGAAACCGCACGACAACGCTCTGGCGGCCGTGAACAACTGGGTGACGGTCTGCACACGCACCACGCCGACGCGGCTGACCGCTGCGTCGAACACATCATCCGCCCCCACCAGCGAAGCCGTGTGCGACATCGCCGCTTTGGAACCGGCAGCATGGCGACCGACCTTGACCAAGATCACCGGTTTGATACGGGCGGCGGCACGCAATGCACTCATGAAGCTGCGCGCATTACGGATACCTTCGATGTACATCAGGATGCTTTGGGTCTGCGGGTCGGATACGAGGTAGTCGAGTATCTCGCCGAAGTCCACATCGGTGGACGAACCCATAGACACCACGCTGGAGAAGCCCACATCGTTGCGGTTTGCCCAATCCAAGATGGCGGTGCACAGTGCGCCGGACTGAGAAACGAAGGCGATATTGCCCACATTGGCCGCGCCATTGTTGAATGTCGCGTTAAGCCCGATGGAGGGACGCATGATGCCCAGACAATTGGGGCCGATGAGTCGGATGTTGTAACGGCGTGCCGCTTCGATGAGTTCTTTTTCCAGCGCGATACCTTGCGCGCCCGCTTCGCCAAAACCCGCAGTGATGATGACTGCCGCTTTCACGCCGTGCAGGCCGCATTCCTCGATGATGCCGGGCACGGTCTGGGGCGGCGTGGCGATGACCACCAGCTCTACAGGCTCGCCGATGTCTGCGATGGAAGCGTAGGCGCGCTGGCCTTGCACTTCGGCATTCTTGGAGTTGATCGGATACAACGCGCCTTTGAAACCGCATTGCAACATGTTCTGGAATACGATTTGGCCTACTGAATCGGGACGGTCACTTGCGCCAAAGACAGCGACCGATTTGGGGGCGAAGAGGGGGTTGAGATAGTGCTTGCCCATGATAGTTCACGCGTAGTTTGGATGTCTTTTGATTGACCGCTATGATAGCACCGCGACATCACCAAAATATGACGGAGTAGCCCGTGCAAACCGCTTATATCAGCCATCCGCTTTGTCTTAAACATGACATGGGAGCGCATCATCCGGAGTGTCCTGCGCGTATCCATGCCATCGAGGATCAACTCATCGCCTCCGGTCTGATGAGTTATCTGCAACATCACGAAGCCCCAGAAGTCACGCGCGAACAATTATTGCGCGTGCATGACGCCGCCTATCTGGACGACATCGTCGCGCAAGCTCCGCTGGAGGGTGTGCTGAATCTGGATGGTGACACCAGCATGAACCAATTCACCTATCCTGCCGCTTTGCGTGCGGCGGGGGCAGCGGTGATGGCGGTGGACATGGTGATGGCACAACAAGTCGAGAATGCCTTTTGCAACATCCGCCCCCCCGGTCATCATGCCGAACGCGCACAGGCAATGGGCTTCTGCATCTTCAACAACGTCGCCGTCGGCGCGGCACATGCACTTGCAGCGCACGGACTTAGTCGCGTCGCCATCGCCGATTTCGATGTGCATCACGGTAACGGAACTGAAAACATCTTCCACGACGACCCGCGCGTGATGCTGTGCTCCACCTTCCAGCATCCGTTCTATCCCTATTGCGGAGCAGACAGCGGTAACGAACACATCATCAATGTGCCCTTGGCCGCAGGCTCCGGCGGCGGGGAGTTTCGCAACGCGGTGTCTGAACGATGGCTACCCGCATTGGAAAGGTTCCAGCCAGAATTCATCTTCATCTCGGCAGGATTCGACGCTCACCGTGATGACGACATGGCATCGATGAGACTGGTCGAGGCGGATTACGCGTGGGTGACGGAAGAGCTGAAACGCATCGCAGGGAAATATGCCCAGTCGCGTATCGTATCGGTGCTGGAGGGCGGGTATGAACTGCATGCTCTGGGCCGCAGCGCGATGGCGCATATCAAGGTGTTGAGCGGTTTGTGAGAGACACCTTTGAATTGCTTTAGGGCAGGGGCTTCAGTACTATTCGGGTATCCGACGCACCCACTAAGATTCTAAAAATAAACGTTTGCGGCCCACTAACCCAAATCATCCAGCGCTTTGAATATCCTCCATCCTAAGCTCTTCGTTTGTTCGTCACTCCTTGCCTTGGCATCATCGCAAGCGATGGCCGTTGGCATCGGCGAACTCACCTTGGTCAGCAAACTGGGCGAGCGCGTAGAAGCCTATGTTGATGTGCAACTGGGTAAGGGCGAGGCCATCGACGATAGTTGCTTGTCGCTAGCCGCCGTGAAGGAGGGCGCTGTCGATAGCAGCAATGCGCTACTGCAAACCGGTTTGGGCACTCGATTCAACAAGACGACCCACAAGATAGAGATCAGATCGAAAAGGCCGCTTAACGAACCCGTTGCAGAATTCAGCCTACAGATCCAATGCAAAGCTTCGGTCAGTAGCAACACTAAAGTATTCGCCGTACTGCCCGAGTTCAACACCACCCAAGCTCCCGTGGCAGTCGTGGCCCCCAAGCGCGTAACTGCACCCGCACCAGAAGTGGTCATAGCCAAGCCTGCGCCTAGCCAGAACGACACCCACAAGATGCTGGTGGAGACGCCACTTGCTGTAGAACCTACACCTAGCGTCAAACAAACGATCAAGAAAACCACCGCGCCGTCACAAGCTAAGGCAGGTTCCACCAAAGGGCCGGCAGAGTTCAAGCTGCAGTTGAGCTGTGGGCAACTGGATATCTCGCGCGTTGGCAAGCTGAGTGCAGACGACCGTGAGTTGATCGCTGCGCAACGCAAGATGTTGGATGAAGACGACCAGACTGCACATCTACTCGCCGTGCAGTATCAGTTGAAGGCAATGAGCGAAGAGATCAAAGTGATTCGCCAAAAATTGGCGAACCTGGAAATCGCCAAGGCGGAGGCGAAGAAGGCAGAGCCGTTCGTCTCATCCGACACATGGCAACTAATTTTGAAAGTGTTTGCCGGTTTTGCTGCTATTGGGCTCACGGTATTCGGGGTGGTTTACTACCGCAAGATGAAGGCACTCGCCCCCAAGTCAGTGCAAACCGAGCTAGAGGCGATACCACAACCCGCCAATCCTGTCGGTGAATCTACTCTCAGCATCATCCATCCCTCAGGTTCAAAACAATTCCAAGAGATCAGGGCGATACAAGACGGTACAGATAATCCACCGCAAGAGCTGGGCGGTGAACCATCACGCAATAAAGAAGAACAGACAGTATTGGAAGAGGCAGAGTTGTATGCCGTGTACGGGCACTCCGACAAAGCCATTCGCATCTTGCTTGAGTTCTTGGTGCAATTCCCCAAGAGCGAGAATGCGTGGATGCTGCTGCTGTCCATCTACTCATCCAATACGCAGATACCCGAGTTCGAGAATGCCTCGCGTAAATTCCTCAGCCACAACAAGAACAGCCCGCATTGGAAGACCATCCAAGCACTGGGTCGCACACTGGATAAAGACAACGAGCTGTACCAAGAAGAAAGCCCGGAGAAGGGCGCGCTATGGTTGCCTTCTCACACCACACATAAGCGTCCTATTGGAGATGTGCTCATCGAGTTGGGTTATCTCTCCGCACAAGATATGGCGAACTGCCTAGGCGAGTTCGACCCCAAACAGCATGGACGCTTCGGCAACTATCTGCTGACGCGCCGAATGATCAACCACTCGCAGTTGAACGAAGCGTTGCTGAGACAACAATCGGATGATGGCGCTGAAGTAGAAGTTATCGAGGCGGCTGATTGGCAAACAGAAGATACGACCTCTAACGAGGTTTCAACCTCCGACGAGGGAGGACACCACGCCAGCACCGCACCCGAGCACGTTCAAGACAAGGCTTTCCCAATAGACTTCGTGATTGACGACAAGCCGAGATTTAGTGATGAAGAGGTGATCGTGGAAGAATCGCCCGCCGAAGATCTTGCATCCCCGGCAGTAGAAGACAAAGCACCACCTCTGTCTTTCCACATCGACTTCGAGCCTACTGCCAGCGAGAAACCGAAAGACAGCTAAGTCACGACACGTCGTTCGCGCGAAGGCGGGAACCTAGTTATAACTACAAACTGGATCCCCGCCTGCGCGGGGATGACGAATCAAGAGCTTGGATTATTTAGGGGTACTCGATGTCCTGCTCATTCCCCGCATAAAAGTCCTGCAGTTCAGTGAGCACAGTCTTGATCTTGGTTCTTGAATAGATCTTTTTGATGATGGTGACTCTCAGCTCTTCCATACGCTCGCGCAGGATGGGCTGATACTCAGGCGGTATCTTTTTCAGGAATCTATCCCACCCCGCTTCGACATCGGGGCGCACTTCACGTGTGTATTTGATGAGGCTCTCGATGGCGCTTTGAGAAGTGCGCGCTACGATCTGCCCATTGCCAGCGATGGCAAAGATGATGGCGATGGCGATCGCCGCATTCGCATCCAGCTCAGAGTCTTTTACTGGCCCATCTAAATTGTGTTTGCGTAACCATTTCGCACATTCGATTAGCTTCTGATTGCGCTTCCTATCCAACAACTCGTTCGCATAGACCGAGTCGCCACTCCAATTCGCAGAGGGATCGGCGCTGCAAATCTCCATGAAGATGGCTTTGAGGTTGCGCTGCTGGATGAAGGGATCGTTGTCGAAATCCGAAACGAAGGCCACGTAGGGCAGGGCGGACAATTCCTTGATGTGACGGAATCCCATTTGGAACACATGTTCCGCGCCGTGTTGCAACAGGAACGAAAGTTTTGCGTCCTTGCCATCTGGGATGCTGGCTTGGCTGATGCCTAGCGAGATGCATCCGATGGCTAATTGGAACGCCTCTTGGATGCCATCGGCGGTGCGGTCATTGGTGAACTTCTTGGCCACCAGCACGGTGATCCCGCACAGCTCATCGAAAAGTATCTCCGCCGCTTCACGACTATCTGCACGCTGTGCGAGCGCCTCTAACGCTTGCACTAGCTGTGGCGGGCGGGATTCGAAATGGGTGATCTGCATGAGGGTTAAGAGAAGATATCTTCGCCCAAACTAGGGCGGCGGCCTTTTTTCGCCGTGCTGACGGACTTGCTTGGCACTTGCTTGCGCAGACGCAGCAACAATTCCTTGGTCGTGCGACCTATCGCGAACTCGTGTTCACGGTCTTCGTCGTCCTCATCATCGCCGTCATCATCTTCTTCTGATCTGACTTGCAGCTGGTTCTCTCCGGGCATCCAGTCGGGGAAGATTTCGAACAACACACGATCCCATGCCTCTTCATTGCTGCGGGCGATCTCCAATGCGAGTGGGATGACATCGTGGTCCGAAGTCGTCGTGCCGCTTCTGGCGGCCCCCAGATTGTGGATGTCGTTGGCGATCTCGATGATCTCTTCGGCGGCTGTCGAGAACAGCACGGCAAACGCTGTGGTACCCCAGTCGGTGGATAGCGCTTCGTGGATCAGCTCGGCACGGCGTTCTGCATCGTCCGTAGAGAATATGACGCCATGAATGTGTGCGAACAGCGATTCCGCCAACACTTCCGGCTCATCCTCGATCCAATCCTCGTCCCACGTGGCGGCGAAGTAGGCCAAGCTCTCCGCCCATACTTTGGGCGGAATCAGCAGCGTCGCCAAAGATAACTTGCCACCATCGAAAGAGGAAAGGTGCAGCGAAGCCACCTGCGGCTCTAGCGTGTTCAACACCTCTACCACAGCGAGGTCGCCGAACTTCTCGGCAGTCTCGTTGATGGCTTCTTCGGCATGCTCGGTCGAACCGGCCAAGACCAGTTCGGTGATCTGAAGTTGTATCGCTGGCAGGTTCTTGTTATCAGGCATTGTCGTCTCCGCGTGTATCGAACAACTGTTCTATGTCCTCAGTCCCAGACATCTGATCTTCGTCCTCATCCTCGGCATCTTCCTTGTCTTCCTCCGCCTTCAAAGCATCGAGAGAATGATCCTCATCCGTCCAGCGCTTGCCGTTCTTGTACAAGAACGCGGTGATGATGGCCTTGCGCGCCAATTCGGGGTTGCTGGTGAACACAGATGTCAGCGCGGCAGCGGTGGCAGTGTTAGTGGTTGAGATCATCTTCACGACCTTGGCTGCATCGCCTTCGTCATATTGCTGGCCTTCCACCAACAAACCGGCGACATCATCGAACTGCAAGTGTTCAACCAGTGTAAAACTCAACAGATTCACATCGTCGATCTCCGTGCCGTTGGCGAATTCACTGAGCAGCGAATCAATGACGCGTTGATAGGTCCTACGGTCCGGCGGGTCGCCCAAGGTGTCTTCGATCTGGATGCCAAGCTCACGCGACTGGTAAGCGAATTCGGGGTGGATTCTTTTCATATTATTTTGTCTTCTGGTTGATTAACGGTATTGCTATTGCAGTGGAACACCGCAGCGAGTGAAGAGTGATCTCCACAAGTTCTGCGCTTCATTCTCAGGATCGATGACGATACGGTTGTTGAGGCTGTAGTTATATTCAGCGCGCTTCTGTGGATCGGACAGCAACTCATACGCCTTCTTGATGGCGTTGAAACGCACTTCAGCACTAGCGTTGGGGTTCCGGTCCGGGTGATGGCGCATGGCCAAGGCACGGTAAGCCTTTTTGATGTCGTCCGTCGAAGCCGTGGGCGACACGCCAAGAATATTGTAGGGATTTTCCAATGAATACCTCCTGAGAGCGCGGCATTTTACCTACTTAGCCACCGCAGGTGCGATTAGTGTTGAATCTCACCTGAATCTAAGCGACCTTACTTCTCAGGCTCAAGGGCAATTCACAACATTGCTATCGTGCAGAAACTTGGCGGGAAACCGGCTTGAATCCCAGAGGCCTATATATTCTTGCTTGTGGATATTAGTGACTGTTGCTGTTAGATTGCTTGGGCGAGAGCGGATGGATGGATCGGAGATGAAGTAGGCGGGAAGGGATTGCGAACCCGGCTCCATTCGACCCCTTTAATTTAGGAGGTGCGACATGAACTCAAACCAAATAATCGAGCTGCTGCAAGAGTCGCCGCTGTTCCAGAAGGTGAAGAGCAGCACACTTTCCTCCCTGCTTACGAACACCACTCTGGTCAGACTCGCGGCAGGCCAGATATTGCTCACCCCGGGGCAACACAACGACCGCATCTATATCGTCCTGTCCGGCAGACTGCGTGCACAACTCAACGCGGACGATGCCGATCCGCTTGCCCTATTTGGCATTGGCGAATGTGTGGGTGAGTTGTCCATGTTTGACGACAGCCAGGTTTCCGCCTATGTCGTTGCTGTCACCGATTGCCAACTGCTGGCCATCGAACATGTGGAAGCATGGTCGGTCCTCAACAGATCGCTGCAAGCCTCGCATAACTTGCTCGCGATGATGGCCAACCGCATCCGCTCCAGCAACCGCACACTGGCACAATGGGCGGAGCAGGCGCAAAGCTTCGGGGCATTGAACTACGTCAACAACATCACCGGTCTCTACAACCGCCATTGGCTGGCGGAAAACATCGGACGCCTCATCCTCCGCCAGACCAAGAACCATCAGCCAATCGCTTTCGTACCGGCCTGTACGAAGTCGGGTTTGGCAAGCTTGGCTACGAACAGGCGCAACGCTCCATTGCCGAAAGCATACTGCACTGTCTACGCCCGAATGACGTGGCAGTGCAGATCGCGGCAGACCAGTTCGCCATCTTCCTGCCGCAGACGGAAATGGAAAGCTCCCGCGTAGTGGCAGACCGCCTGCTGGAAGAGATCGACTGCATGGTCATCGGCACCCCCAGTGGCGATGCACTCCCTCCTGTCATCCTCTCCATCGGTTTCTGCCTGCCGCAAGCAAACGACACACTGGATAGTTTGATTGCGCGCACACTACCTGTGATGCAACACGCGCAACACTAAAGAGCGATCAACCATGAAATATCGGCACTACAAAGGCGGCATCTACGAGATCGTATGTGAAGCCAAACTCGAATCAGACCCGTCCGTCATCATGATGATCTACCGCTCACACGATGGTTCGACCTGGGCGAGGCCGAAAGAGGTGTTCTTTGAGATGGTGCAGGTGGACGGGAAAACCGTGCCGAGATTCGCAGCTATTAAGAGCTAAAATCGAACTGCTATGAACAAATTAGAGAACATTCACCCCGGCGAGATTCTCCTTGAAGAGTTCTTGCTACCCATGCAAATCAGCCAAACCAAACTAGCCACCTCGATTGGTGTACCGCCACGTCGCATCAACGAGATCATACTGGGCAAGCGCGGCATCACAGCAGATACCGCCTTGCGTCTTCCCAAAGTGTTTGGCACCTCCGTGCAATTTTGGATGAGCTTGCAGGATGAATATGAATTGCGCGAAGCACGCAGCGCAATCAATGACCAACTAGAACAGATGATGCCGATTGCGGCATAAAGTCCCCAAGTGTTCTAGCAGAAAACGAACATGAGCAGAATGCCCCCCATCCCGGCGAAGTATTACGTGAATGGCTACCCGAAGGCATGACAGTTTCGACAGCAGCACAGGCTTTGCAAGTGTCGAGTGTAACTTTATCCAAAGTGCTGAACGGCAAGTCTGGCATAACGGCAGGAATGGCATTGCGCCTTTCAGCATGGCTAGCCACTACGCCGGAAGTTTGGTTAGGGATGCAAACCCAATTTGATCTGTGGCAAGCCAAACAAGCCCCAAGCCCAAAGATAAAGCCTTTAGCCCGATTGGCAGCTTGAGAATTCAGTTGTTCGGTTATTCCGACAGTTGCCACAGGCGGCAAACCGTAAGAGGTGGCGAAAGCGACTTTGATAGGTTGTTTGCTCTAGGCTTTGCCGCCAGCGTGGATTACGACCTTGGATGGATTTGCTGTTAGATTGCACGGATGGAAGTGGGTAAAAGTAGCGTGAAAAAGTAATTGCTCAGCATCGCAATATTCTTTTAGTCATCTTCGCATCTTGGCATAATCCGCCCCTCGTAAATTTCACCCATCGGCCTCCCATGCGGAGGCCGATTTAATCTAGCCAAACTCAATATGCTCCCATCCATCGAACAACGCCTTGCCGCCGAAATCGCGGCCAAACCTGCTCAAATCGCTGCTGCCATCGCCCTGTTGGACGAGGGGGCGACCGTGCCTTTTATCTCGCGCTATCGCAAAGAGGCGACGGGGGGCTTGGACGATATCCAGTTGCGACTGTTGGAAGACAGGCTGCGTTATCTGCGCGAATTGGAAGATCGTCGCGCGGCCATCATCGCGTCCATCACCGAGCAGGGGAAGATGACGCCGGAGCTGTTGAAGGTAGTGTCGCTCGCCACCGACAAGACGCATTTGGAAGATTTGTATCTGCCGTATAAGCCGAAGCGCCGCACCAAGGCGCAGATCGCGCTGGAGGCAGGGCTACAGCCATTGGCGGATGCGCTGCTGGCGAACCCGACGTTGAACCCAGAAGAGGAGGGCACGAAGTATCTGCGTGAGCCATTTACCAGTGAGGCGGGCGATGCCAACCCCGGTGTGGTGGATACCAAGGCGGCGCTGGATGGCGCGCGGCAGATATTGATGGAGCGCTTTGCCGAGGATGCGAACCTGCTGCAATCGTTGCGCGAATATGTGCAGCAACATGGCGTGATGCAGTCCAAGGTGCTGGAAGGCAAGAACGAGGCGGCGGAGAAGTACGCCGACTATTTCGATTATTCCGAATCCATCAACACCATCCCGTCGCACCGCGCGCTGGCGGTGTTCCGTGGTCGCCGCGAAGAGATGCTGGATGTGCAGTTGCGTTTGGATAGCGAAGAAGAGAAGCCAACTTGGGGCGCGCCGCACAATCCCTGCGAGGCACGCATCGCCGCACGCTTCAACATCAAAGACATGAGCCGTCCTGCTGACCGCTGGTTGCTAGACACCGTGCGCTGGACATGGCGCGTGAAGAGTTTCATGCATCTGGAATCAGAACTGATGAGCGCCTTGCGCGCCAAGGCCGAGACCGAAGCTATCAACGTGTTCGCCCTCAACCTCAAAGCCTTGTTGCTGGCCGCACCCGCTGGCCCGCGTGTGACGATGGGGCTAGACCCCGGCATCCGCACCGGCGTAAAGGTGGCGGTGGTGGACGAGACGGGCAAGGTGGTGGATACCGCCACCATTTATCCGCACCAGCCGCGCAACGATTGGGACGGGGCACTTCACATGTTGAGCAAGCTGGCCGAGAAACACAAAGTCGCAGTCATCTCCATCGGCAACGGTACGGCCTCACGCGAGACGGACAAGCTGGCGCGCGACCTCATCAAACTGCGCCCAGAGTTGAACATGACCAGCATCGTCGTATCCGAAGCGGGTGCGTCGGTGTATTCCGCATCGGAGTTCGCCTCCAAAGAATTGCCGGAGTTGGATGTGTCACTACGCGGTGCGGTGTCCATCGCGCGTCGCCTGCAAGATCCATTGGCCGAGTTGGTGAAAATCGATCCGAAGTCCATTGGTGTGGGTCAATACCAGCACGACGTGAGTCAGTTCCAGTTGGCGCGTTCGCTGGATGCGGTGGTGGAAGATTGTGTGAACGCGGTGGGCGTGGATGTGAACACGGCATCAGTGCCTTTGCTGGCGCGCGTCTCGGGCTTGAGCAGCAGCGTGGCGCAGGCCATCGTGAATCAGCGCGACTTGAAAGGGCGCTTCGCCAGCCGTGCCGAACTGCGCGACGTGCCACGTTTGGGTGATAAGACCTTCGAACAAGCGGCGGGCTTCTTGCGCATCATGGGCGGCAACGATCCGCTCGATGCTTCGGCAGTCCATCCCGAATCGTATCCGCTGGTGCAGCGCATCTTGGCCGACATCAAGCAAGACATCAAAGGCATCATCGGCAACAGCAATCTGTTGAAGTCGCTCAGCCCAGCGAAATACATGGATGAGAAGTTCGGCATCCCGACCATCAGCGACATCCTAAAAGAATTGGAAAAGCCAGGCCGCGACCCGCGACCCGAGTTCACCACCGCGACGTTCAAAGAAGGTGTGGAAGCATTGTCTGATTTTCACCAACGTGGCGGCGTTCGGCGCGTTCGTGGACATCGGCGTGCATCAGGATGGCTTGGTACACATCTCTGCGCTCGCCGATAAGTTCGTGAAAGACCCGCACAGCGTGGTGAAGGCGGGGCAGGTGGTGAAGGTGAAAGTGTTGGAGGTGGATGAGAAACGCAAACGCATCGCGCTGACCATGCGCCTTACTGATTCCGCAGGGCAGGTGAGCAGTAGGTCAGATGTCGCCCCGCGAGAGCAACGAGACAATCGTCCACAAGCAAGACCTGCCAGCGGCAAACCAGTGAATCGTGCGCCAGCCCAAGCGCCAGTGGGCGGTGCGATGGCGGCGGCGTTCGCCAAGCTGAAGGGCTGATGGTCGAGATGAACCCAAGAAGCGAAATAGTCCCTTCCCCCTTGCAGGGGGAAGGCTAGGATGGGGGTAGAACCTGTGAGCCTCAACGTTTCTACCCCCTCTCTAACCCTCCCCCTGCAAGGGGGAGGGGATGTAGAGTGGCTAATGGAAAACCTGGAATGAATACTCAACACTTGGAGCTCTTAGTCACCCGCACCATGCCCTACGGCAAATACCAAGGGCGACTCATCGCCGACTTGCCAGGGAATTATCTCAACTGGTTCGCCCGCACCGGTTTCCCAAAAGGGGAATTAGGTCAACTTTTAGCGCTGATGCATGAGTTGGATCACAATGGTCTCTCTTCGCTACTGGATCCACTCAGAAAGTAAAAGAAGGAAGACCTAGACATGGGTTCAATGAATGAAGTCGTCAATGCGAAAGCGGATATCGCTTTTCACCATCTCGCGCCACAAGCGGTACTTACCTCCCTGGAAGCCAATGACCGGGGGTTGAGCGATGCCGAGGCGTCGCTACGTTTAGTCAGCCATGGAGCGAACACACTTCCTGTCACTCAACGGCGCGGAGCTTTCAAGCGCTTCTTGTTCCAATTCCATAATGTGCTGATCTATGTGTTACTTGCTTCGGCGGGCGTGACTGCGTTGCTGGCGCATTGGGTGGATACAAGCGTCATCGTTGGGGTGGTGTTGATCAACGCCGTCATCGGCTTTATCCAGGAGGGTAAAGCTGAAAAGGCGATGGATGCCCTGCGGCTCATGCTGTCGCCCGAAGCGACGGTGTTGCGTGAAGGTAAGCGCACGGTCATCGCGGCGGAGAGGCTGGTGCCCGGCGACATCGTGCTGTTGCAGTCCGGAGATAAGGTGCCTGCCGATCTGCGTCTGCTGAGTGTGAGGAATCTGCGCATCGAAGAAGCGACTCTCACAGGGGAATCCAGCGCGATTGAAAAGAGCAGCGCATCTGTGGAAGTGCATGCCGTTCTGGGCGAGCGTTATTGCATGGCGTATTCAAGCACCTTGGTCGTGTATGGGCAGGGAGTGGGTGTGGTGGTGGCCACTGCCGAACACACTGAGATCGGGCGTATCAATACCCTGATGGGTGAGGTGCGGACGCTGACGACACCGTTGTTGCGGCAGATGGAGGTGTTTGGACGCTGGCTGACTGTGGCGATCATGGTATTGGCCGCGATCGCTTTTTTGTTGGGCTGGCTGGTGCATCAGTTCGACATCGGGGATATGTTCATCGCTGCCGTGAGCATGGCGGTGGCCGC
>VBWD01000015.1:7286-9213 GCA_006218055.1 Gallionellaceae bacterium | reverse complement strand
CGATTCCCGAAGGTTTGCCCGCGGTGATGACCATCACGCTGGCCTTGGGGGTGCAGCGCATGGCTAAACGCAACGCCATCATCCGCCGCTTGCCCGCAGTCGAGGCACTGGGCTCGGTGACTGTCATCTGCACCGACAAGACCGGCACACTGACGCGAAACGAAATGACCGTGCAGAGCATCATCACGGCAGATCAGGTATTCGATGTGAGCGGGACGGGTTATTCACCCCAGGGTGGTTTTTCACGCGAGGGAAGGGAGGAGTCGGTCATCGAACATCAGGTCGTGCAGCAACTGGTGCGGGTGGGACTGCTCTGCAACGATGCGTCACTCCATAAAGAAGTGAGCGGGTGGCACATCAGCGGCGACCCGACTGAAGGCGCGCTCATCACATTGGCGATGAAAGCAGGGCTGGATGCGCTGTTCGAACATGAATCATTGCCGCGTACCGATCTTATTCCCTTCGAAGCTGAACACCGATTTATGGCGACTTTGCACCACGACCATTCGGGGCATGCATTCATCTTTGTAAAAGGTGCTGTCGAGCCAGTGCTGGCAATGTGTAGTCAACAACGCGGCGGCGACAACGACTCGGCGCTAGATCTTGCGCAATGGCACAAGCGGATGGGGGAGTCCGGCGCGGCTGGTCAGCGTGTGCTGGGATTGGCAGTGCGCAGCGTTGAGGTCGGCAAGCGTGAATTAACCTTTGATGATATGCGGGAGGGATTCACCTTCTTGGGAATGGTGGGTATCACCGACCCGCTGCGTGAAGAAGCCATCGCTGCCGTGCGTGAATGTGGTGCGGCAGGTATCCGAGTGAAGATGATCACCGGTGACCACGCTGAAACTGCACGTGCTATCGCATCCAAGCTGTGCATCGGTGATGGTCGTGTGTTATCCGGCAGTGAATTGGATACGATGGACGAAGTTGCATTGCGCCAAGCAGTGCGCGAAGTGGACGTTTTCGCCCGCGCCAGCCCGGAACACAAGTTGCGTTTAGTTGCGGCGTTGCAGGCGAATGGCGAGATCGTCGCGATGACCGGCGACGGCGTGAATGATGCGCCCGCCCTGAAGCGGGCCGATATCGGCGTGGCAATGGGCATGAAAGGAACCGAAGTCGCCAAAGAAGCGGCCGAGCTAGTCCTTGCAGATGACAACTTCGCCACCATCGCTCACGCGGTGGCAGAGGGTAGAGCCGTCTATGACAACCTGAAGAAAGCCATCGTATTCATCATGCCCACCAATGGCGGCGAGGCAGGGATGGTGTTGGTGGCTATCTTGTTCGGCATGACTTTGCCGATCACGCCGGTGCAAATATTGTGGGTGAACATGGTCTCTGCGGTGACCCTGGGTATGGCGCTGTCATTCGAGAAGATGGAGTCGGGTGTGATGCGCCGACCGCCGCGTGATTCAAAAGAACCGATTCTGTCCAGATTCATGCTGTGGCGTATCGTCTTTGTCTCTGGCTTGCTGACGGCCGGACCATTTGCTTTGTTCATGTGGGAAAGCACTCGCGGTGTCAGTATCGAAGAAAGCCGCACGGTCGCGGTCAATGCGCTGGTGATGGGCGAGATATTTTATCTGTTCAATTGCCGCTATCTGTTGGCTCCTGTTTTCTCCCGCGAAGGATTTTTCGGTAACGGTGTCGCACTATCGAGCATTGCTGCGTTGCTGATGCTCCAACTCTTTTTCACCTACCAACCATTGATGCAGCAGATGTTCGACACGGTCGCCATCGATCTGGCAGCGTGGGGGAGGATCGTCGGCTTTGGTGTGTTGGTGTTGGTCGCGGTGGAGGCCGAGAAATACTTGATCCGGAAAAATTTTACCAAATGAAAAAGGCTCACATTTCTGTGAGCCTTTTGAATTTGGCGTCCCCAACGAGATTCGAACTCGTGTTATCGCCGTGAAAGGGCGGTGTCCTAGGC
>VBWD01000015.1:0-7201 GCA_006218055.1 Gallionellaceae bacterium | reverse complement strand
GCTGAGCTATACCCCCCAGGGTGCCCCCGAAAAGAGCGCGCATTATAGTGATGCGACCCACCCTTGTAAAGCTACTCATGCGGTTTTTTTTTGAGCCCGTTTTCGATTCGCGCCAATGCCATATCGCGTGGGAACAGTGCTACCAATGCATCCACAGATGGTGTCTGAGTTTGGCCGGTAAGCATCACACGCAAAGGCATTGCAAGCTTTGGCATCTTTAATCCGTGCTTGGTGATGACTTCTTTGATGGCGGCGCTGATGGCGGGTATCTCCCATGCGGCGGTCTTCAACGATTCGGCGAAATCGCGCAGAGCTGGGATGGCTTCAGCGGAAAGTTGCACATCGAGCAAAGCCGCATCGGGATGCAGGTCGATGTAGAACACTTCTGCCGCATCTGCCAACTCGTTCAGGGTGGAAATACGTTCTTTATATAAGCCAACGATGGCCGCCAAAGAAGGGCTGTCGCTGACCTTGATGCCGCGCGCTTCAAGGCGAGGGCGCACCATCTCGGCCAATTTGGCGTTGTCGGTCTGCATGATGTAGTGGTTGTTCAGCCACTTCAGTTTTTCGGTATTGAACTGGGCGGCGGAGGGCGTGATGTGATCGAGGTCGAACCATTCGCAAAATTGGGCGACGGAGAAAACTTCGTCATCGCCATGCGACCAGCCCAAGCGAGCCAGATAGTTGATGACGGCTTCTTGCAGATAGCCGTCTTCGTCGTATTGCATGACGCTGACCGCACCGTGGCGCTTGGACAATTTGGTACCGTCGTCGCCCAGAATCATGGACAGGTGGGCGTAGTTGGGTACGGTAGCGCCGAGCGCTTTGAGGATGTTGATCTGGCGCGGGGTGTTGTTCACATGGTCGTCGCCACGAATGACTTGGGTGATGCCCATGTCTAAGTCGTCCACCACCACACAGAAGTTATAGGTCGGTGTGCCATCGGAGCGGGCGATGATGAGGTCGTCCAACTCGGTATTGTTGAATTCGATGACGCCTTTGACCATGTCTTTCCAAGAAACGACGCCGTCGGTGGGGTTCTTGAAACGCACGACGGGCTTGATATCGGCAGGAACGGGCGGCAAGGTCTTGCCCGCTTCTGGGCGCCATTGGCCGTCGTAACGGGGTTTTTCGCCAGCGGCACGTTGCGCTTCACGCATGGCATCCAACTCGGCTGGGCTGGTGTAACAGTAATAAGCCTGACCCGCAGCTATCATCTGCTGGATGACAACTTTATAGCGATCCATGCGCTGCATCTGATAGAACGGACCTTCGTCATAGTTCAACTTAAGCCATTTCATGCCGTCCAGAATCGCCTGGACTGCTTCTGGGGTGGAACGCTCGACGTCGGTGTCTTCGATACGCAGGATGAACTTACCACCATGCTTACGAGCATAGGCCCAAGAAAAGAGCGCGGTACGGGCGCCGCCGATGTGAAGATATCCAGTTGGGCTGGGAGCGAAACGAGTGCGGACAGTCATGTTGCTTTCCTGAAGTTGGGGCTTGAATCGAAGGCGCGCATTCTACGACAGATGGATATGCCTTCAAAGAAATTGACCCACCGAAGACGGCTGTGATTAAATTCGAGGCCTCAATTGGGAGGTTAGCTCAGGGGTAGAGCGGTCGCCTCACACGCGACAGGTCACAAGTTCGAAACTTGTACCTCCCACCAAAATACGAAAGGCTCGGAGTATTCCTGCGAGCTTTTTTCTTTTGCTTCTTGCATTTGACATAATATACATTATGCGAACAAAATGAGAGGTCAAATGAGAAGCGTTAATATGATCTACATTGTTTTAATTGGATTATTCCTGCTTACCTATTCAGGAACAGTCTATTGAAATTTTGACTGGTCGTTTCGCCCACCTCGTCCACCGATATACCTCTCAGCTTGGCGATCTCTTCAGCCACGTGCTTCACATAGGCTGGTTGATTCGTTTTTCCACGGTAAGGTGTCGGTGCAAGGTACGGCGAATCAGTCTCGATCAGGATATTTTCTAGCGGGATGTTCTGTGCGACCTCTTTGATCTGTGTCGCGTTCTTAAAAGTCAGGATGCCTGAAAATGAGATATAGAACCCAAGTTCGATGGCTGCTTTGGCTACTTCCAGATTCTCCGTAAAACAATGCATCACCCCTCCGGCTTGCCTTGCACCTTCCTCGGACATGATTCGCAGGGTGTCAGCCGCAGCCGAACGGGTGTGAATGATGAGGGGCTTGCCACATTCCTTGGCAGCACGGATATGGGTACGGAAACGTTCGCGCTGCCATTCCAAGTCACCAGTCAGGCGGTAGTAGTCCAACCCCGTCTCACCGATGGCGATGACCTTCGGATGTTGGGCAAGGCTGACTAGCTCGGCTTGGGTAGGCTCGGATTTCAACTCGTAATCAGGATGCACGCCCACCGAGGCATAGAGATTGTCGTGCTGCACGGCCAGCGCTAGAACCTCAGGAAAACTTGCCAGCTCGACCGAGACACACAAAGCGTGACTCACTTGGTTGGCGTGCATGTTGGCCAGAAGGAATCGATGAACATCAGGATATTAGGCCGCAAAGAGCTGGCGGTAGGACAAGAGCAATGACTCCAAGAACAGCTTAGGATTGAGCGGGTGGAACGCTGCCCGACGTGCTTCCAGCAATTCCTTCTGGAATCGCATCAAAGCGATTGAGGATACTCCGCTGGCTAGTTTGGCCAGTTCATTGCTTTGTTCAGGAAAATATCTGACTGAACCGGCCAACTGAGCGCTAGCCAAGTCGTGACACCATTGTTGCAGGCAGTGGATGACATGGACGGGTTGGATCTTTAGTAGGCTTTCAGCCAAGTTCAAAGCATCCATCTTGGCGGGCTGGCGAATGGCGTACAACAACAGTTTTCTCTCTTCCGCACCTTCTCCAGCCTCGGCCCAATTCAAAGCTTGCAGGGGGGTAAAACCAGTTTGAGCTAATGCCTGCTCTGGATCTTTGATGCCTTGTTTGGCTAGCCAAGCAGCCCCAGCTTCACGTGTCGGCGTGTTAACGGTGAAACCTAAACAACGACTGAGGATGGTCGGCAAAAGTTGTTGTGGCTTATGCGTTATCAATAAGAACAACAGCTTGTCCGTTGGTTCTTCAAGTGTTTTAAGCAAGGAGTTGGCCGCATTGTTGTTCATGGTTTCAGCAGGATAGACCACCACCACGCGATAGCCTCCACAATGTGCGGACAGGTTGGCGAAGCTGGAAAGGTCGCGAATCTGATCTACCGATATCTCACGGGAAGGTTTCTTCCCGCCCGCTTTTTCCTCGCCATCTTCAGCTGCGGTCATCGCATCAGGTTGTATGAGGCGAAAATCGGGGTGGCTGTCTTGTTCGAACCAGTGGCAAGAATCACATTCCTGACAAGCCATCCCATCAGATTTGGGTGACACGCATAACAAAGATTGGGCGAAACAAAGTGCCAGATCGAGCTTGCCGATACCTTGCGCTCCTTTGATCAGCAAGGCATGCGGCAACCTTGAGCGCAACCCTTGCAAGGATTGCCATGATTCAAATTGCCAAGGATAGAGTTGTTTCATTTCAAAGTGATGCGACTATCTTCGAAAGTTCCTGTTGAACTTCTTGCAGGGACTTTTCGGCTCGAATAACGGCGATACGGTGCGGTGATTTGGCCGCTCTGGCGAGATAGGCTTGACGTACACGCTCGAAGAATTCGCCCTTTTCCTGCTCGAAGCGATCCAAGCTCGCATTGTTGGACAGACGCTGCCTAGCCACCTCGATGGGAATGTCGAACAGCAAAGTCAGGTCAGGTTGCAGGTCGCCATGCACCCATTGTTCCAATTGCTCCAATTTCGCCAATGGCACTCCCCTGCCTCCACCTTGGTAAGCAAAGCTGGCATCACTGAAACGATCAGAGATGACCCATGTGCCACGCTGTAAAGCGGGACGGATGACTTTTTCCACATGCTCTCGCCGAGCCGCGAACATCAGCATCGCTTCAGTTTCCACATGCATGGGCTGGTTAAGGAGGATCTCGCGTAGCTGCTCCCCTAAAGGAGTACCCCCTGGTTCGCGCGTCACCAAGAGGTCAATACCACGTTTGCGTAAGGCTTCGGCGAACCAATCCAGTCCGGTGCTCTTCCCTGCCCCGTCCACGCCTTCGAATGTGATGAATTTTGCATTACTCATTTTTGATAACGGTTCACTGCGTTGTTGTGTTCGGTCAAAGTACTTGAAAAATGGGAGCTACCATCACCTCTAGCTACGAAATACAGCGCATTGCTCTGTGCGGGATGGAGGGCTGCTTGAATTGAGGCTAGGCTTGGCAAGGCGATTGGTGTTGGCGTCAGACCATTTCGCGTATAGGTATTGTAAGCGGTATCTGCGGTCAGATCGCGGCGACGCAGGTTGCCATCAAACTTATCTCCTATGCCGTAGATGACTGTTGGATCGGTCTGTAGGCGCATCTTGATTCGCAGGCGATTGGTGAATACCGAGGCGATCATCGAGCGGTCAAGCGCCTGCCCCGTTTCCTTCTCTACGATGGAGGCCAATATCAAAGCTTGGTAGGGTGTATTCAAGGGAAGGCCTACATCGCGCTTCTCCCAATTAGACAAAAGAAGTTTCTGCATGGTTTGATAGGCACGCTTCAATACCAAGAGATCACTACTGCCACTAGAGAAATTGTAGGTATCCGGAAAGAACAAACATTCGGCAAATGTCTCGGAAGCGCCTATCTTCTGCATGATCTCAGTTTCAGACATTGCGGCACTGTCGTGACTGAGACCCGCGTGAGCATTCAATAAAGTGCGCAGCTCCTTAAAAGTCTGGCCTTCTACGATGGTCAGCTGGCTTTGCTCAGTCCGTCCGGAACTGATGATATCGAGTAGCTCAAAATGAGAAACCGGCTTTTCGAGCTGATAGTTACCGTGTTTGATCTGCTTCGCTTTGTTCAACACGCGCGCTAGAGCCAAGAAAGCCCAGTCGTTTTCCAAAGCACCCGCTTGTTTCATCTGGGAGACAGCCCCTTTCAGGCTACTTCCCGGCTTCAAAGAAAACTCTATCGGCGTACGTGGGAGCGGATTGGGGATGAAAGATATATAGGCGAGTAACCCAAGCAGGGTCACCGCAAGCAATAGGGCTAGGGGAAATAGTCTATTAATCGTTCTCATCGTTCAGCCATTCCTGAATCTTCCAAGAAATTGGATGTTCGCTACGCTTGTAGCCATCCACCTCAGCTACTGGCCACAGACCGAACACGCTGTTGACCATGAATATCTCATCCGCTTGCAGCAATTCTTCGAAGCGCATTGGGGTGATTTTGCACACGCCCCCCTGCTCTTTTGACCAATCCATCACGCGTTCGCGCTGAATCCCAGCGACACCGCATTGGCTTAGGTCTGGAGTGTAAAGCGTTCCGCCACGAATGACGAATAGGTTAGAGCGTGTGCCTGAAATTACCAAACCATCTTCATCCTCAAGTAAGCCCTCTGGCGCGCCCTCCTCCAAACATTCGGTCGCGGCAAGGACGTTTTCCAGACGATTGAGGTGTTTGATGCCAGCCAATCGTGGTTGATGTCCAAGCTTGAGAAAACATCGGTGTAGCCTGATACCACTGGTGAAATTCTGCGCTTGAAATGGCGGAGGTGCGGTGATACTGACTATACGCGTCGCCGCAAAACCCTCTTGTATCGCATAACCTCTTTGACCTACACCTCTGGTGATGACGATCTTGGCCACCGCGTTCGGTGTGCTTGAAGTCAATGAGACAATATCGCTAATCAGGGTTTCTTCTGAAGGACAATCAAGACGAAGTGCGGCACAGTCTTGCTGTAATTTCAGGTAATGGCGTGCCCAACAGTGGACTCGACCTTGCTTAATCAGCAAGGTGCGGAATACGCCATCCCCGTAGTTGAGACCCCGATCTAGGGTTGAGACAGAATCGCTAGGTAGGCCATTGACCAGCATCGTGGCCAATGGTCAGACTTTTTTGAATACCAGCGTTCCGTTGGTGCCACCAAAGCCAAAGTTGTTGTTCATGGCGACATCGATCTTCATGCTGCGTGCAGCATTTGCACAGTAATCCAAGTCACATTCTGGATCCTGCTCGAAGATATTGATGGTTGGTGGAGAAATTTGGTTGTGAATGGCTAGCACGCAGAACAGAGATTCGATACCACCTGCACCACCCAACAAATGACCAGTCATCGACTTGGTCGAGTTGACCACGATCTTCTTGGCGTGTTCACCGAAGGCAGACTTGATCGCATCGCTCTCGTTCTTGTCACCCATTGGGGTGGATGTGCCGTGCGCATTGACGTACTGCACGTCCCCTGGAGTAAGGCCAGCATCCTTCAGGGCATTCAACATACTGCGCTTTGGGCCATCCATGGTTGGGGATGTGATGTGATAAGCATCCGCACTCGCGCCATATCCAGCCACTTCCGCATAAATCTTTGCACCGCGAGCCTTGGCGTGTTCGTACTCTTCGAGTACTAATACGCCAGCACCTTCACCCAACACGAAACCGTCACGGTCTTTGTCCCAAGGACGGCTAGCTGTAGCTGGATCATCGTTACGAGTAGAAAGCGCACGCGATGCGGCAAAGCCACCGATCGCCAATGGACACACGGAGGACTCTGCGCCCCCAGCGACCATCACGTCCGCATCGCCGTACTGAATCATGCGCATGGCTTCGCCGATGCTATGGGTACCTGTGGTACAGGCCGATACCACAGCAAAGTTGGGGCCGCGTAGGCCATAGATGATGGAAAGGTTGCCAGAGATCATATTGATGATCGTGCCAGCAATGAAGAACGGGGAAATCTTGCGTGGGCCGCTAGCCAGATAATCGTTCTGTGTATCTTCGATCATCGGCAAGCCGCCAATACCAGAGCTGATACAAACGCCGATTCGATCAGCGTTTTGTTCGTTCACTACAATACCGGAGTCCTTGAACGCTTCGATACCTGCGGCCAAGCCGAGGTGAACGAAGCGATCCATGCGTCTAGCGTCTTTGGCAGGGATGAACTGAGTGATATCGAAATCTTTCACTTCTCCCGCAATCTGACTGGAAAATGCGGTGGGATCGAAACGCGTGATGCGACCAATACCTGATTTACCTGCCACGATGTTTTGCCATGTAGTGGCGACATCGTTCCCAACTGGGGTGACGGCACCAAGACCGGTCACTACGACTCTGCGCTTAGACAAACTGGACTCCGATGTTGA
>VBWD01000014.1 GCA_006218055.1 Gallionellaceae bacterium | reverse complement strand
TGGTATCTGCAGTTGCCATTTTCATTCCTTATTAAAGTTTGATGGACTAACCAGGTACTTCTTTTCTTCGTGCAACCACTGCACTCCCGATGCGTCTTTCGACTGCTTGAAATCTCCCAACACGCGCGGTGCTTGCATTCTATGCGCGAATATTTTTTTTACGCAACAGGTTTGTGCATCTTTGTGAGAAAAATCACGAGAGGATTTTTTCTGCAGCGAATAATTGCGACACTTTTTCCCGTTCGCGGATGACGTGGGTCTGCGCATGATCGACCATCACCTCGGCCGCTCGGGGACGCGTGTTGTAGTTCGAACTCATGCTCATTCCATACGCCCCCGCCGACATCACTGCCAGCACATCGCCTTGTTCTACAGGCATTTCACGCCCACGGCCGATGAAGTCGCCCGTCTCGCAGATCGGTCCGACCACTTCATAGCTGTGACTGGTCACAAACTTTTTCTGCAGCGGGAGAATGGCGTGGTACGCGTCATAAAGTGCTGGGCGCATCAGATCGTTCATCGCCGCATCAACGATGGCAAAATTCTTCTCTTCGCCGTGTTTTAGATATTCGATGCGCGTCAGCAACACGCCTGCATTGCCCACCAGCACGCGCCCCGGCTCGACGATCAGTTTTTCTGAACGGCCATGCAGGGCTGTTAACAGTGCCTTTGCATACTCTGAGATGCTCGGCGGAGTCTCGTCGTCATAACGAATACCCAATCCACCGCCCAAATCGAGATGCTCCAGAACGACACCTTCCACTGCCAGCTTGTCGACCAGCACCAATACCTTTTCCGCCGCTGCGATGAACGGGCTGGTCTCGGTAAGCTGCGATCCAATATGGCAATCCATCCCAGTGATCTTGATGTGCGCCATACCCGCAGCCTTACGATAGATAGCCAAAGCTTCGGTGTAGGCCACGCCGAATTTGTTCTGCTTGAGACCGGTAGAGATATAGGGGTGGGTCTTGGCATCTACATCGGGATTCACGCGCAGGCTGATCGGTGCGACCTTGCCCATACTTCCCGCCACGGCATTCAATCTATCGAGTTCAGGTGCTGATTCGACGTTGAAGCAAAGTATCCCCGCTTCCAATGCCGCTCTCATCTCCGCCTCCGATTTGCCTACGCCCGAGAACACCACCTTGTTGGCCGAGCCACCTGCCGCCAGCACACGCTGTAATTCACCGCCGGAAACGATATCAAAACCCGCACCCAACTTGGCAAACAAATTGAGAATAGCTAGGCTCGAATTGGCTTTCACTGCGTAGCAGATGAGATGCTCACGACTCCTGAACGCTTCGGCGAACTGACGATAGCCATCTGTCAGGGCCGCGCGCGAATAGACGTAACAGGGCGTCCCGAAACGCTCGGCGATGTCCTTCAGGGACACGTCTTCGACGAACAGGTAGTCTTGTTGATAGTTGAAGTATGGAGTCATAGGTTTCTAAGCTCGTTCTGTTTGGACTGATTGATCGTTATAGGCTGCAGGGGACGGCAAGAACAACGGACCTTTGCGCCCGCATCCTTGCAAGGCGACGAGCAACAGCAACATAATGCAGGCGGTACGCATGTCTCACACTCTTTCTTCAAGTTTTAGCGCTGCGGATTATATGACGGAAAACACTCACCCCGACCTTGCTGGCGCTTTATTCGATCATATCGAATCGATGGTGCGTGAGCGTGACGCCCACATCGGTGAGGATCGAAATGGCAATGCCTTGCGCTTGGAATTTGCCGATGGGCAGCGCATCGTGATCAACATCGATTCTCATGCAGGCAAGGTTTGGCTCGCCTCACGCGCCGGTGGCACAGAGTTTGAACTCAAAAACGGTGCATGGTGCGCGCACGACCAAAGCGAGCTCCTGCAAAGACTTTCAGCGCTCATTGAACAAGCCATCGCCAGTAATCCGATCAATGCCAGGGCTGGCCGCGCTCCCAAACAGCGTGCGGACGCCCCCTCCTTCCTGGATAAAGAGCCCAACAAAAGTCATGGACTGCGCAACCTGCTCATTCTCGCGTTCGCTGTGTTGGCAGGCTTTTGGCTCGCGCAACGCCCCAGCCAGCCAGCCACTGCTAATAAAGAAAACGCTTCGACAAACCTCCAGCATATGACCGCCGGCGCGGCCAACGGCACCCGAGAATGTGAGGCGTCCTTGCCCGCAAACGGCAGCATCAATATTTTTTCGAACGGCCTACGTGCCGATGGACCGAACGATGCAGAAGTCACGCTGAAGAACGACCACGCCTACCCGTTATTGCTCATCCTTGCAGAGCCAAGGACAGTCATCCCATCCCTGTCGGTGTTGGTTTACGCTAGGCAAACAACCACCTTCCATCTACCTGCAGGGCAATACGACATGCTGTTTGGCGTGGGCAATGCTTGGTGCGATCCGCACAGCGGATTCTCCGATGGACATCTGATGAAATTCGACAAGTCACTCACCGTGCAGATGGACAAACCGATGCAACTTGCCATGCAATCTTCTGGCGCAGACATGGGGGACTTCCAACTCTTCGTTAAGACCCTCGTTACTGAAGCGCCTTTACCACCTCCCACTTTCACCGGTGACGGCAGCATGGTGGTGCAGCGACAAAGCAATGGGCACTTCTACCTGCCCGGCACTGTCGCCAATGTACCCGTCACCTTCATGGTGGACACAGGCGCATCGGTCACATCGATCTCCAGCGACATCGCTCGACAAGCAGGCATCCATAATTGCAAAGAGGTACAGTTCCAAACCGCGAACGGAACGGCAACTGGTTGCATCGCCCTCGTTCCCAGCATGACACTCGGCAACTTCGTATTGCAGAACATCACCGTGGCCGTGATGCCCAATATGGAAACCAATCTGCTCGGCGCCAACGTGCTGCGTAATTTTCAAGTGAGCCAAAGCGACAGCATGATGCTGATCGGACGACGTTAAGGAAAAGAGATGACTGAAAGTGAATTCAACAAACTGGCTGACGGCGTGTTCGAGCACATTGAGCACACGCTTGACCAAAGCGATGACGACATCGATTACGACAGCAATGGCGTCGTGATGGAAATCGAATTCGAGAACGGCAACAAGATCATCATCAACCGCCATGTGCCGAATCAAGAGATATGGTTAGCCGCCAAGTCGGGAGGATTCCATTTTGCCTTCCGTGAGGATGACTGGATGAGCCAACGCGACGGCAGTGATCTGTTCACCCAATTGACGACACTATTTTCCGAGCAAGGATCGAATCTCCACTTCTAAAGAGATTCACCACACCACCTCTATTCGGCGATGCCGTAAGAATGAAGCTCTTTGCGGCATTGCTTGTAATCCGGGCAGGCACTTTCCACCACACGCCAGAAAGCGGCAGAGTGGTTCATCTCGACCAGATGCGCCAATTCATGTACCACTACGTAATCGATCAGATGCAAGGGCATCTTCACCAACTGCCAATTCAGTCGCACCACCTTGTGTACCGTGCAGCTACCCCACTGCGTTCGCGCGGATGAGAGCTTGATCTCGCGTGGCGACACATTCATCAGCGGCGCGAAGTAAGCCACACATTCTTCGAACACGCGCAAGGCCTCGATGCGATACCACACGGTCACCGCTTTTTCGATACGCGCAGCGTCAGCATCTTCACCAAGGGGGACGAGCAAAATTTCTTCCTGTAATTTCGGTGTGGCGCCGCGCACTTTGGGCGTGAGACGCAAAAGGAATGTTTCGGCGCGGAATGGGATGTTCGCACCATCGCACCATGCGATCGCTGGCGCCTTCTTGGATTGCCAGCTCTCCAACTTCTCAACGACCCAGCCCGCCTTTTCCAATAGCACGCTATGCAGCCATTTTTCAGAGGCGCGCAAGGGCGCGCTAACCGTCAAGCCGCGGCCATCGATGCGCAAGCCAATAGTGCGGCGCTTGCTGCGTTTCAAGGTGTAGGGGATGGGTATGTCGAGCAGTTGTATCGTGCGTTGCTCGACCGTGATGGGCACTGCAGATTTGCGTGAAGAACCGAACATCAACCCAACTTGGTCATCTCGCCTTCGATCCAGTCTTCGGTCAGGCGAATGATCTCATCAGCTTTCAATCCCGTCGTGACGATGGGCTTTCCGATCACCATGATGATGGTACCCGGATGTTTGCGAATGGAGTTCTTACCCCAGTATTTCCCAGCGTTATGCGCCACTGGCAACACCATCGCCCCGCTTTGTTCGGCCAACATCGCGCCGCCGAGCTTGTATTTACCGCGCTGACCGAAGGGGATGCGCGTGCCTTCCGGGAACATCACCACAGAAAAACCGTCCGCCAGTTTTTTCTTACCCTTCTCCAACACTTGGCGCATCGACTCTTTGCCTTTACTTCGGTCCAATGCGATAGGACTGGACAACGCCAACAGCCAACCAAAGAAAGGAATCCACAGCAGTTCGCGCTTAGCCACCCATGCATGAGGGGGCAGCACTATTTGCAGAGATACCGTCTCCCACGCCGATTGATGTTTGCTCAACACCACGCAAGGATGTGACGGGATGTTCTCTGCGCCGTGCACTTCCATGCGGATGCCACAGATGACCTTCAGCAACCACAACGTGCCGGGCGCATAACCAGATAAAAAACGAAAGCGCGTGTGCTGATCGAAGAGAAACATGATCGGCGAGAACAGCGCGTAGATGAGCGTGAACGTCCATTGCGCAATCAGAAAGATAATCGAACGGATGAGTGTCATAGCAAGGTCGAAACAACGGAAGCAAGGTCAGGGAAGATCAATGTGCCTTCAGGCAGTCCGCCTTTGGCTTGGGTCTTAATGCCTTTCCCTGTCAGCACCAGATAAGGTTGCGCGCCCAAACGACCAGCGGCTTCCAAGTCACGCAAGGAATCACCCACGGCTGGCACCCCCTTCAAGCTCACACCGAAGCGGGTGGCGATCTCTTCGATCATGCCGCTCTTAGGCTTGCGACACTCACAGTTCGCATCATTGGTATGCGGGCAGAAAAAGATCGCATCGACACGACCTCCCACTTGCGCCAGCGATTTGTGCATCTTGTCGTGAATGGCATTCAGCGTGGGCATATCAAACAGACCGCGTCCGATGCCGGATTGATTGGTCGCCACAGCCACACGATAGCCTGCTTGGTTCAAACGCGCGATGGCTTCCAAGCTACCAGGGATGGGCTTCCATTCTTCCGGACTCTTGATGAACTGATCGGAGTCGAAATTGATGACGCCGTCGCGATCTAGGATGATGAGCTTCATGCTACAAGCTTCGAGATGTCAGCCGATTGATTCATCAGCTTACCGAGTTGCTGCAACAACACGGCACGGTTCAAACGTAGCGCCTTATCTTCCGCCATCACCATCACCTTGTCGAAGAAGTCGTCGATGAACGGTTTGAGCGTGACCAAAGTCTTCAGGTTGTTGGCGTAATCGCCTCGCTCGAAATAGCTGCGCGCCATCGGCGTGATGTCTTGGATGGCTTGGTGCAACTCGCGCTCCGCATCATCTTTAAGTAGATCGAGCTTGATCGCAGTGTTCGAGAGATCTCCCAACTCTTCTTGGTTCTTGCGCATGATGTTCTGCACACGCTTGTTGGCTGCTGCCAGGTCCTTGGCCACTTCCAATGCCGCAAAGGTACGTACACCCTGCAAACGTGGCATCGCCTCGTGCAAGCGGCCATTCAACACGGCCAGTACGGCTTCGATGTGTGCACCATCGAAACCACGCTCACGCAGATAGCCGCGCAGCCTGTCCAGCATGAAGCCTTCGACATCTGCTGCCACGGTGGCGCTCAACATGCCCGCGGGGAAATTGTCGGCTGCCGCTTTGAGTAGTGCAGGCAGATTCAGATCGAGCGGTGTCTCGATGAGGATGCGCAAGATACCCAAGGCCTGACGACGCAGACCGAACGGGTCTTTATCGCCTGTCGGCACTTGGCCGATACCATAGATACCGATGATGGTCTCCAACTTGTCCGCCAACGCGACCGAGCATGCCAACCCGCCCTGCGGTAGGGTGTCGCCGGCGAAACGAGGGTGGTAGTGTGCTTCGATGGCATTCGCTACTTCCAGTTTCTCTCCATCATGGAACGCGTAGTAGCGCCCGATGATGCCTTGCAGTTCGGGGAACTCACCCACCATGTCGGTGATGAGGTCTGCTTTACTCAGACGTGCTGCCAACTCCGCATCGGCTTTCTCAGCACCCAGCAGTCGCGCGATGATGCCTGCCAGCGTGGTGATGCGCTCGACGCGTTGCAACTGTGAACCCAACTTGTTGTGGTACACCACGTTGCCCAATTTCTCGACACGGGACTCCAACTTCTGCTTACGGTCCTGATTGAAGAAGAAGCGCGCATCGGACAAGCGTGGACGCACCACTCGCTGGTTACCTTCGATGATGTGATGCGGGTCGCTCACCTGCATGTTAGAGACGATGAGGAACTTGTTCAGCAACTTGCCGTTGCTATCCAACAGCGGGAAATACTTTTGGTTCTGCTGCATGGTGAGGATGAGACATTCTTGCGGCACTTCGAGAAATTCTTTCTCGAACTCACCAACATACACCTCAGGCCACTCTACCAACGCCGTCACCTCGTCCAACAGGCCGCTCAACACACTGCGCTCTTCGTTCGACATGCTCAGCAACTTTTGCAGATCGAAATTGGCATGACCGATCCAGATCGCATCATTGTCTTCCGCTAACTGATCCAGGCGTGCCACGATACTGTCGCGACGGTTGGCGAAACTGGCGACCACGCGGCCATCACGTGCCAGCGTAGCTTCGTAATCGTCGGCGTGTTCGATGGTGATGCGTGGCTCGCTGCACATGAAACGGTGACCACTGGTGACATTGCCGCTTTGCAAACCCAACACTTCCGCCATCACCACACGCTTGCCATGCAAGATGGTGAGACCGTGCACGGGACGCACGAACTGGTGCTCGGAATCGCCCCAACGCATCACCTTCGGCACCGGCAGTTTCTTCAATGCTTGGATGATGATGTCCTGCAAATATTCATCCAGCGCCTTACCCTTTTGCTCGATACGTGCCACTAAACATTCCGCCTTGCCTTCGCCGACACGACTCAACTGTGCCAGCGTGACATTGGCCGAACGCATGAAACCCTCCAGCGCCTTGGTCGGCTTGCCTTCCGCATCCAACCCTGACGCAACAGCCGGGCCTTTACGTTCGATGATGCGATCGGCCTGTAGTGCGGCGACATTGCTGATGCTCACCGCCAAACGACGCGGTGTGCAGTACGGTGTGCATACGCTGGCATCTCCAACCAAAGCCTGCTCACGCAATGCGGCGAACACTTCGTCAGCGAACGTGGTCGACAATTTCTCCAGCACCTTCGGAGGCAACTCCTCGGTGAGCAATTCGATCAAAAGTGTTTCGGTATTCATGGTCGCCTTTAAAAATTCAAAGTTCTAAGCAAGACAAGGCGCGAGCAAAAAATTGCGACGCAGCATATGTTGGATATGTAAGGAGTGATTTTTTGTGAGCAACGCCGTATTGCGACGAAATTTGGATTTTTGGAGGCGACCTCATGCGGATTTCTCCGACTGTTTAGCCATGGGGAAACCCAATGCTTCGCGTGAATCGTAATAGGCCTGCGCCACTTGGCGCGCCAGCGCACGCACCCTGCCGATGTAGGCAGCGCGCTCGGTCACCGAGATCGCACCACGCGCATCCAGCAAGTTGAATGTGTGCGAGCACTTCATCACCATCTCGAAACCGGGCAACGGCAATCCAGTGTCCATCAGACGCTTGGCTTCGCCTTCGTATTCGTTGAAGTGACGGAACAGCATCTCGACGTTGGAATGCTCGAAGTTGTATTTGGATTGCTCCACTTCGTTCTGGTGATACACATCACCGTAGGTCACCACCGTGTCGCCGTTCTTCGCCCACACGAGGTCGAATACGTTCTCCACCCCTTGCAGATACATGGCCAGACGTTCTAGGCCATAAGTGATCTCGCCCAACACAGGCTTGCAAGTGAGAGAGCCGACTTCCTGGAAATAAGTGAATTGCGTGACCTCCATCCCGTCCAGCCACACCTCCCAACCCAAGCCCCAAGCGCCCAAGGTGGGCGATTCCCAATCGTCCTCGACGAAACGGATATCGTGCTCGTTGGTGTTGATGCCCAGCGCGCGCAAGCTATCCAGATAGAGTTCTTGGATGTTGTCAGGGGAAGGTTTCAGCACCACTTGGTATTGGTAGTAATGCTGTAAGCGATTCGGGTTCTCGCCGTAACGTCCGTCCTTGGGACGACGTGAAGGTTGCACATACGCGGCACGCCAAGGCTCGGGGCCGATAGCGCGCAAGAAAGTCGCCGTATGGAAAGTGCCCGCACCAACCTCGATGTCGTAGGGCTGCAAAAGCGCACAGCCTTGCTTGTCCCAAAAATTCTGCAAGATCAGGACGATCTGTTGGAACGTCGGTTTTGAACCTAGGGTGCTCATTGATGAAGCCCTGCAAAATATATGAAGGCGCGCATTTTACGGGTTTAAGCCTTCTGCGTCACCCCGCACAACAGCAGCTTCTCGGCACGAGTGAAAGACTTGATTTCGCGCTCCCGCTTCAACGCAGAGGACTTGTCGACGCAAGCCTCCTGATAGACCAATTTCAATGGCGCCCGTCCACGCGTGTATTTGGCGCCCTCGCCAGCATTATGCGCAGCGAAGCGTTTATCCAAGTCATTGGTGATGCCGCAGTAGAGGGTGTTGTCGGCGCACTGGAGGAGGTAGCAGCACCAACTCATCTGTTCCGTAACTTCCAAGCGATTACCAGCATCAAAGTTGCCAGAAATAACATCGCCGCATTACCCCAACGCACATAGGGCGTACTTCCCGCATAGCCTTGCACGGTCGCAGTCAACACACCTTCCTCATGCTGCGGCAACTTGGCTTGCACACGACCATTCACTCCGATGACTGAGGTGACACCTGTGTTGGTGGCACGCAACATCATGCGACCTGTTTCCAATGCGCGCATCTGCGACAGCTGATTGTGTTGCTCGGCGGCAAAGGAATCTCCGTACCACGCATCGTTGGTGACGTTCACCAGCAAGGTGGCATCGGGCAGCGCATGGATGACCTCTTCGCCAAAAGCATCTTCGTAGCAGATGTCCACTGCCACTTTCTGCCCAGCGACATTCAGGGGCAGTTGACTCTCGCCACCTCTGGCTTGATCACCCATCGGGATCTGCAGCATCTCATTGATGAGCCAGCCAAACATGCTACGCAAAGGGATGAACTCGCCAAAGGGAACGAGATGGTCTTTGCGATAGTGTTGGCTCTCGGACACGCCCAATGAATACACGCTGTTGTAGTAACGCCCGTCTTCGCGCTCAAAAACGCCGATGAGGATGTCGCCACCGTTCTGCCTTGCATGCTCGCGCAAGATCGCTTGGTAACCTTCCGGGATGTATTCACGCAACAGCGGTATCGCGGTCTCGGGCATGACGATGAGGCGAGCATCACTGCTCTCTGCTAGCCGTCGGTAGGTCTCCAACGTGCCGGCCAGAGCATCTTCGTTGAACTTGGTGTCTTGCGCGACGTTGCCTTGTAGCAGACTCACCTTGAGTGACTCGCCTTGAACCTGCGTCCACTCGACAAGACTGAGTGCCGCCCCCGCGATCCACAATGCGGCCACACAAGCCAACGCCGACTTGCCCAGCTTGTTCCAACGCATGTGCCAAATCAGCAGCCCCAATGCTGCGCTCAGTGCCACAATCAGCGACACCCCAAACACACCCACTATCGGTGCATAACCTGCCAGTGGACTGTGCGGCACTTGCGAGTAGCCAAAGGAGAGCCAAGGAAAACCAGTGAACAACCAACTACGCACCCACTCGGCGAGCGTCCAGATGGCAGGCATGACCAACAATAGTCTCCACGTCAGCGGACTATTGAACTTGGCTTGCACATAGCCGGCCAGTGCGGGAATGGATGCATTCACCGCCGCGAACAATGCAGTCGCCAATGCCGCCAAGATGGGACGCATATATCCGTAATCATGTAATGCGACGTAGATCCAACTGACGCCGAAGCAGAACAAGCCCATGCCAAAAGTGAACCCCAACCACGCGGCTTGTGATGGACGCTCTGCTTTACTCCACAACCAGAACAGCACGGCGAGCGACAAGATGGGCAAGGGAAAGATACCGAACGGGGCAAAGCCGAACACGGCGATAACACCCGCAAGGAAGGCGTGAAAATAAGGGGAGGCGATGAGTCTGCTCACAAATGGTTTGGATTAAGTTGATTCGTCCGATTATACGGTGTAACTTCCGCCGCCATTAGAACCCACCCAGAATCGCGCCATGGCAACACCTTCCGCCCTGCTTGATGAAATCAGCTCCATGCTGATCGATTGCGACCTATTCAACCACCTGCCGCCCGCCGAGTTGCGTGCCGCTGCGCATTATTTCAGTGTCAGCAAGATCAATCGTGGGGAAGTCGTCTTCAGCGAGGGAGATGTCGGCACTTTCATGTGCATCGTGCATGAGGGCAGCATCGCTGTGATCAAGGAGAACCAGAACCAGGAGCAGGTGGAGATGGTCACGCTGGGGCATGGTCGCGCATTCGGCGAGATGGCGGTATTGGATGGTGAACGCCGTTCTGCCACCTGCTCTGCGGCGCAAGACAGCATCCTGCTGACGCTATCGAAAGAGGCAATGGACAAGATGCTGGAAGAACACCCACGTATGGCCGCTCGCATCATCCGCGCCATCGCCATCAGCCTGTCACGCAGACTACGCATAAGATATTCATCAGCCTGTTCGCGATCATCGATCCGGTGGGCATCATCCCCATCATCATCGCGTTCACGGCGGGCATGACGGCGCAGAAACGCGAGCGAGTGGGACGCATGGCTTCGCTTTCAGTACTGGTGATCCTGCTTGCCGCCCTATTGTTGGGTGAGGCGATCTTGGAATTCTTCGGCATCAGCATCCATTCCTTCCGCACGGCGGGCGGCATCTTGCTGTTGTTGATGTCCATCAACATGCTCATCGGCGACAAGCCCAAGCTCTCTCCAGACGACAGCACCGACGGCGATGCCACCTCCTCTATCGCCATCGTGCCGCTCTCCACTCCGCTACTCGCGGGGCCGGGTGCTATCAGCACAGTGATCCTGGATGCGCACAAAGGCAGTGGCACCGGACACTATGGGGTGATGGCGCTGGTGCTCGTTGCACTCAGTCTCACCGTGTGGCTCACCTTCCTCATCGCACCGTGGGTGTCGCGGCGACTAGGCAGGATTGGCAGCAACATCGTCACCCGTTTGATGGGATTATTATTGGCCGCTATCGCTGTGGAATTCATGGCGGGCGGATTACGCGGGCTGTTTCCCGCATTAGGATAAAACTCGCATAGCGATTCGTTTGCCCTTTCTCCCGCTTGCGGGGGAAAGTTGGATAGGGGGAAATGGGCATGGCGAGTTTCATTATTAGGTGTGGCAGCTTGCCATGCCCGTTAGGATAAAAATGGAAAAAGTACGACTTTCAAAACTCATGTCCGAACAAGGACTCTGCTCACGCCGCGAGGCGGATGATTACATCGCCAAAGGTTGGGTGAAGGTGGATGGCGAGATAGTGAGCGAACTCGGCTTCAAGATCTTACCCACTCAAAAGATCACCCTCGAAAAAGCAGCACAAGCCAAGCAAAAAGATCGCGTCACCATCTTGATGCATAAGCCTGTGGGCTACGTTTCAGGACAGGCTGAGGAAGGTTACAAACCGGCCATCTTGCTGTTCGACCAATCCACGCGCTGGGAAGAAGACAAATCTCCGCATCGTTTCCATCGCAGTCAATTTCTCGGACTAGCACCCGCAGGCCGCCTCGATATCGACTCCACCGGATTGTTGGTGCTCACCCAAGATGGACGTGTCGCCAAGCAACTCATCGGCGAAGATTCACCCATCGAAAAAGAATATCTCGTGCGCGTGCAAGGCAAGTTGGAGAACAACGGCTTGGCGATGCTGAATCACGGGCTGTCGCTGGACGGTAAAAAACTCAAGCCCGCCAAAGTGAGTTGGATGAATGACGACCAACTTCGCTTCATTCTGGTCGAGGGCAAGAAACGTCAGATTCGCCGTATGTGTGAGATGGTGGGATTGCGCGTCACCGCATTGAAGCGTGTGCGTATCGGCAAGGTAAGGCTGGGTGAGTTGCCACAGGGACAGTGGCGTTATCTACGTGAGGATGAGTCGTTCTGATAGCCAAGAACCAACCCATCATTCCCGCGTTGGCGGGAATCTAGTCATTTCATTAAATTGGATTCCCGCCTACGCGTGAATGACAAACCCAATTATCCAGCATCCCTTTACATCACTCATTCTTATCCGCCTCTATCAGCAGACGTTCCACCAGCAAGGAATGCAACCTGCGACTGTCGGCGCGCAGCACGGTGAACTGCCACTCCCCGATCTGGATGCGGTCATTGCGCTTAGGCAACTGGCCCGCTGACTTGAGCACCAAGCCACCGATAGTGTCGCAGTCCTCATCGCTGAAATCCGTTCCCAATACTTCATTAAAGTCTTCGATCTCGGTATCCGCTTTGACGCGCCAGTGCGCATCATCCTGACGGATGATGTTGTCCTCGTCCTCATCGAAGTCATACTCGTCAGCAATGTCGCCGACGATCTGCTCGAGTACGTCTTCGATGGTGACCATGCCGCTCACGCCGCCATACTCATCCACCACCAGTGCGATGTGATTGCGGTTGCTACGGAAGTCGCGCAACAACACATTGAGGCGCTTGGATTCAGGCACGAACACGGCAGGGCGCAACATGTCGCGCACATCGAACTCCTCACCCGCGTAGTAACGCAGCAAGTCCTTCGCCAACAAGATACCGATGATGTTGTCCTTGTCGCCATCGGTGACGGGGAAACGCGAGTGCGCTGTCTCGATGACGTAAGGGATGAATTCTTCTGGCGGCTGGCTGATGTCGATGACATCCATCTGCGCACGTGGAATCATGATCTCGCGCACTTGGCGCTCTGAGACTTGGATGACCCCCTCCATCATGGAGAGCGCATCAGCGTCCAGCAGATTGCGCTCGTAGGCGCTGTGCAACAGGGCGACCAACTGCTCGCGGTCTTCTGGCTCACGCAACAACAGATTGGAGAGCCGTTCCAACAGGCTGGGTTTGTTACTACTTTCTGTACCGTCCATTACTCAACTTCAACGAATAAGATAGGGCGCAGGATACCGTAATTTGAGCATCAACGCAGTCTCGAGCGCCTCCATCTCCTCTGCGTCACGTTTATTCTCGTGGTCATAACCTTGCAGATGCAACACGGCATGGATGGTCAGATGCGCGTAATGGGCAAGCAGATCTTTGCCTTGCTCTTTCGCCTCGCGCGCCACCACCGGCGCACAGATGACCACATCGCCATATAGCGGCTCGCTATCGTCATACACGAACGTCAGCACATTGGTTGCGTAATCCTTACCCCGATAGCTCTGATTTAGCGCGCGCCCCTCGATCTCATCGACGACACGCAACACCATCTGCACATCTTGCTGCAGCGCCACCTTCACCCAACGGCGGAATTGTGGGCGCGTCGGTAACTTCTTCGCGTTGCTGGCGAACTGCACTGACAGCGAGAGTTTGTTTTCATCATTCATTGCAGCACCAACTCCCCCCGTAAGGTGTGCAAGGTTCCCGATGCGATACGCACATCCACATAGCGCCCCAACATCCCCGGCGAACCCGCAAAATTCACCACTCGATTGTTCTCTGTGCGCCCCGCCAACTCTGCCTCACTCTTGCGTGAGATGTTTTCCACCAGCACACGCTGTACCGTGCCGGCCATACCATCGCTGACCTGTTGACCCAGTGCAGCGATACGTTCTTGCAAACGATGCAAGCGCGACATCTTGGCCTCATAGGGCGTGTCATCTTGCATCTCGGCAGCAGGCGTGCCGGGGCGCGGGCTGAACAGAAAACTGAAGCTGGCATCGAAACCAACTTCGTCGATCAATTTCATCGTTGCTTCGAAATCGGCTTCCGTCTCGCCTGGGAAGCCGATGATGAAGTCCGAAGTAATGGAGATGTCAGGACGCACCACTCGCAATTTGCGCACCACCGATTTGTACTCCAGCGCGGTGTAACCGCGCTTCATCGCCGCCAAAACCCTGTCTGAACCTGACTGCACGGGGAGGTGCAGATGACTCGCCAACTTGGGTGTCGTAGCGTAGAGGTTGATCAGTCGCTGTGTCATCTCACGCGGATGCGAGGTGGTGAAACGCAAACGCTGCACGCTGGGCATCGCAGCGACAGCTTGCACCAGATACGCGAAATCCACCGTGTCACCATCAGGCGTCTCACCCTGATAGGCATTCACATTCTGTCCGATCAAGGTGACCTCGCTCACGCCTTGTGCGGTCAGTTTCTCCACCTCGCGCAACACATCCGCGAGAGGCCGCGATATCTCCTCACCGCGCGTATATGGCACGACACAGAACGTGCAATATTTGCTACACCCTTCCATGATGGAAACAAAGGCTGCCCCATGCGTAGTTTGTGTGGCTGGCAAATGATCGAACTTTTCGATCTCGGGAAAGCTGACATCCACCTGAGCCTTACCACTGGCAAGTCTGTCTTCGATCAGTTGCGGCAAACGATGCAAGGTCTGCGGGCCGAACACCACATCCACGTAGGGAGCACGCTTGAGGATAGCGCCACCTTCTTGACTGGCGACACAACCGCCCACACCGATCAACAACGCTGGCTTCCTTAACTTCATCTCGCGTGCACGGCCAAGGTCAGAGAACACTTTGTCCTCCGCCTTCTCGCGAATCGAGCAAGTATTGAACAAGATGATGTCGGCGTCCTCGGGCCTATCCACCTGCGCCATATCTCCGCAGGCTTGCATCACATCAGCCATCTTGTCCGAGTCGTACTCGTTCATCTGGCATCCATAGGTCTTTATATAGAGCTTTTTCTGCACGTTCTGCCTTTGCAAATCAGTTGCGATAACCCATTGGAAAATATTAACCTTTTAGCTATAAGCCTTAACAAAGATGTGCGTATAACCTAGAAATATACTCATATAATTCAAAAAGCTTTAGTCAACTATTCAATTAGCCCTATCGCCCACAAGAACCATCATAAACTAGCTCACGGGAGTAACCGCATGTCCTTCATCGCAGACTTTTCATCCATCGGCGTCGCAATCTTTGCAGTCGGATTCGCAATCTGGATCACGATTCAAACAATCAAAGACTAATCTAGCTTAACGTGCGGGAGGCAAACCTCCTCTCGCACCACCTCATCTTCACACCCATCATATAGACCATCGGCCCAGCTCTTTGGTCAAGTACTCTATCGTCTACGCACTTGCGAGACGTCGCGAATGTGCTACGATTCCCCCTGTAGTTTTTGTTGGTATGTTCAACCTGAATCTCTTGGAGGAGAAAATATGTCATTCATCGCTGATGTTTCCGCAATCGGTACCGCACTCGTAGCAGTTGGTTTCTCATTGTGGATGTTGAAACAACTTTTCGCAGACTGATCATCATTCAGTCGTTGAAAACAAAAAACTCCAGCTTCGGCTGGAGTTTTTTATTTGGTGTTAGGTTCACTTGAACACATTAGTACTCGTCGTACTATTTCCACCCTAGCAAAAAATAAATTCAATCTAACTATTTGTTTATATTGTTGAACCACCGACCCCAGCATTATGAGTGCTGTGCTCTAACCAACTGAGCTATATCACCGGAAACCTACAAGGCCAAAGTCACTTAGCCAAAAAGAGGGCGGCATTCTCCCGATTTCGCCCCATCCTGTCAATTACAGTCCGCCGATTTAAGCTCGCTGTCCGGAAATCCCTTTTGTAAGGCCTTTATCTTCTCAGTCGTGGCGGCATCCACATCCTTCAACGCGAACACGGTGAATTTTAGCTTGCTCATGCGTTCGCCCACCTTGGCACTGCGCACACCCTTCTCGCGCAAACTCTCATGGAATTTCTGTGCCGCATCCTCGGTTCTGAAGACACCCAGCGAGATAGTGTTCAGCCACGGCCCCTCCTCCTGCACAACGAAGTTGTCCTCAACGCCACGCTTCTTTAATTGATCGATCTTCTTCTGCACTTCGGCATGGTTTTTCAACGGCGGGATATACACCCAGAATCCCCCCGCATGTTCAACGATATGTTGCGACAGCTTTTCGCCCAACTTCAATGCAGCCAAGCCTGCCTGCGCATCCGCCAAGCCGCGTCCAGAGAACTCCCCCCACTCCAGACATTGTTTGCCCGTCTTAGGTACGGATGCCAATTCGGAAGAAAGAATTGACGCAGGCGCAAAAGAAGTTGCACTGGTAGAAGCTGCAGCACTCATCGGTGACATAACAGAGGATGATGGGGTTGCATCGCCGACCAAACGAATCTTGTCCACATTGAACGGCGTTTGAACTGCCACCGCATCGGCATCCGTCGTCAATACGCCGCCCCATTGCATCAACGCGAAGAACGCGATGTTCAATACCAACAATAGACCTAACACCCACTTTGTCATACTTCACTTTCCCCAATGATTTGCAAGCCACGCAAGACCAGATTATCTACATGATCGAACGGCATGGACAGATGCGGCATCACTTTCGTCGATGCACCGCCACTCAACACACAGCGCGCGCCCGCTTCTTTGCAACGCAACAACAAGAACTGACTCTCGATCGCCCCAAGCGTCGCCCTTATCACACCGCTATGGATCGCGTCAGCCGTATTCAAAGGAAAATCGCTCAATGAACCTTCCGTTTCCTCAAGCTGTGCCGTACCCGCAGCAAGACTACGCTGCATCATATCCAAGCCGGGCAAGATCAGTCCACCCAAGAACTCACCTTGCGCCGAGAGTGCATCCACCGTCGTTGCCGTACCGCAGTTCACCACCAGACATGCTCCTCGCACTTCATGCCAAGCCGCGATCAATGCCGCCCAGCGGTCACTCCCCAAGCGCTGCGGCTGTGCATATGCATTGCGCACACCGCACTGCTCGGGCTTTGCACTCACGAAATCCACCGAACGCCCCCACGCCACACCCAGCTCTCGCACCCGCTTGGCCGCATCCTCACCTGCCACATTGGACACCAGGATGCGGGACGGCACGGGGAGACGCGCGAACGCTTGCTGCAGGGAAACCGACGCGGCATTATCGATAGCGCCAAGAGAGACTTGGCTACCCTCTTGCACCAGCGCCCATTTGATACGGCTATTACCTATATCCAGCAATAACATCATGCTTTCCTCAAACTGATCTCACCCGCATGGAATACCTGTTCACCCCGTTGCGTACGCATACGCAACGCACCTTCATCATCCACACCCAGCACGATGCCCTCGATATGCGAACCATCGGGCATATGCACGAGCGCTGCACATTGTTGCAAGCGATGATAGCCCTCCCACTCTGCGCGCAACGCTGCAAAGCCGTGCAGTGCGAACGCTTGCAGCACTGACACCAAGTGTCTCAGCAACACCGCGAACACTCGATTACGTTCATGCAGAGGCACACCGCAGGATACAAGGTCGCTCACCGGCTGATCGATTTGTTTGCGTGCCGCACTGGGGAGCGACAGATTCATCCCGACACCGATCACCACCGCGCTCGGGCCGAGCATATCGCCTTGCGCCTCCAACAAGATGCCCGCCAATTTACCGTCGGGCAGCAACACATCGTTCGGCCATTTCAATCCCGCCTCGTTCACACCCAGCTCGCGCAAGGCACGCACCATGGCGACTCCCACTGCCAAGCTCAGCCCCGACAACGCAGCCAATCCCTTGTCGAATCGCCACAGAAGCGAGAACGTCAACGCATCTCCCAACCCGGAATGCCAGCGCCGCCCCAAACGACCACGCCCCGCGCTCTGCCATTCCACCGCCAACACGCTTCCACTCACCGCGCCATGGCGTGCGCGCTCCAACAACACTGCGTTGCTCGATTCCGCATGTTCCGCGATCACCAAGTTCAGATGCTCACTCGCCTCGCCCAGATATGCAGATATCTTCTCCCCCTCCAACCAATAGAGAGGCTGAGCCAATTGGTAGCCACGCCCGCGCACGCTGTGTAGTTTCAAACCGAACTGCGCCACATCCTGCAAGGCGTTATGCACGCTGGTGCGCGTCAAACCCAGACTATGCCCCATCTCTTCACCGGAATGGAAATCGCCATCCGCCAATTGTTTTAGTAGCGCGAAGGTCAGTGGTTTGGGGGGAGTATTCTCGGACTGCATCATTGCGACAGGTCATTGCACGTAGCCGCACCGCCTTGCTCGAAGAAAAGCAGTATCTCGTCCCTGCGCTTGAAAGCATCCTGATAGCCAAGGTCGATCAACGCACGGCAATAATGTTTTTCGAACAGCAGATAACTCACCAGATTCGCGCCGCTTCCTCGCATCACACCCACCAGACGCAACAACAACCTGATCGTCCAAGGCAGGTTCGCGAGATGGCGTTCCGCGATCTTTTCCAACGGCTGGCTTGGCGCGATCACCAAGGCTTCGACGTGTTGCAGGTTCACACTGCTGCGCAGCTCTTCCGGAATCACGCTGATGGTGCGATTGATGCGGTTCAAGCGCTCCAGATCCACTTCCAGTCCATCAATAAAGATACTGTCCAGCGCATGACCGGCGATCTCAGCCAATGAGGGGTAGCTGTCGATCTTTGCACGTCGAGCCTCCTCTTCGACAGCACCATGACCGACCCCGACCACCAACACACGTTCCGCACCCAGATGCAACGCCGAGCTGATCGGCGCGATCTGGCGCATCGAACCATCGCCGAAGAACTCGCGATTCACATGCACTGCGGGAAACATAAAAGGGATAGCCGATGAAGCCAGCATGTGCTGGATGCTGATCTGAGTCGGTACCCCAATGCGACGTGCACGTCTCCATGGCTTGATCTCGGCAACACCCTGATAGAAGGTTACCGAATGCCCCGAGCCATAACCCGATGCAGTGACGCTCACCGCATGCACAAGACCATCATCGATGTTTTGCTGGATCAGTTCACAAGGAAGCGTGCGCTCAAGGAAAGTACGCATCGGACGATTGTCCAGCAGGGATACGCGGTTGTATCGCCTGCTACCCAATACACTGAGTAGCAGGCCCATGACCCAACGCCCACTATTGGCAGCCACCCCAATCACATCAGAACGGTAGATATCGTTGATGTGCGCGTTGTTCCAGATGTTATGCAGGTAACGCACGCCTTTGCGAAAATGCCGCGCATTCACCGCCAGCGTCACCGCATTCAACGCGCCCGCCGATGTACCGCACACCACATCGAAAGGCATACGCGAACGGTACGGCATGAACTCGGCGATGGCTTTCAAAACGCCGACCTGATAGGCCGCTCGTGCACCACCACCCGTTAGGATCAGTCCGATCTTTTGCCGTTTCATGGACAAGTTTGTTTAAATCGTTTGCGCGTGCACCGACTCCAACGCATCCTGCAATGTCTCTTCGGGCAACCTGTTCAACAATTCAGACAACATCTCCGCCGCAACCACCGCATTCGGCTGCAGCAAAGCGGCATCCGCATTGGCCACCAACACCGCCGCCGCACCCACCACCTTGAGCAGACGTACGCGCTCTGCCATCAACATCTCGACCTCTTGACTCAATAGTTCGACTTCTTGTTTGTTCATGTTGCTCTCCATTCATTATCTGGCACTCACTCCAGCCACTGCCAGAGCACTCATATTCACGATGCGACGCACTGTCGCGGTCGACGTCAGGATATGCGCCGACTTGTTCGCCCCCAACAGTATGCCACCGATGGTGACGCCTTCGCCTGCTGTCATCTTCAATAGATTGTAGGCGATGTTCGCCGCATCCAAATTGGGCATGATGAGCAGGTTGGCACAGCCTTTCAAATGCGAGTTGGGAAAGGTCGCGCTGCGCAACTCCTCCGACAACGCCGCATCGCCGTGCATCTCGCCTTCGACTTCCAACTCTGGCGCGGTTTGTTCCAATATCTCGCGTGCACGACTCATCTTCAGTGCCGATGCATTGTCATGACTGCCAAAATTGGAATGCGACAGTAAAGCCACTTTCGGCACCAAGCCAAAACGTCTTACTTCGGCTGCCGCCAGCAAGGTCATCTCGGCGATCTGCTCCGCTGTCGGATCGAGATTCACATGTGTATCGCAGATGAACAAAGTATGGCTGGGTAACAGCAGCAGATTCATCGCCGCATACACATTGCTACCGGGGCTGTGTCCCAACACTTGATCGATATACAGCAGATGCATCAAGGGTTGGAATAGCGTGCCGCACAACAAGGCATCCGCCGCCCCCATACGCACCAACATCGCCGCGATCAAGGTGCTGCGCCTGCGCATCTCGCGCTTGGCGGTATCCAGCGTCACGCCTTTACGTTCGACCAAGCGGTGATATTCCGCGCAGTACTCGCGGTAACGCGGATCGCTCTCGGGATTCACCAACTCAAAATCCACACCCGCGCGAATGCGCAGGTTATGTTTGGCGATGCGCGCCTCCACTACCTCTGGCCGCCCCACCAAGATGGGAAACGCCAATCCTTCGTCCACCACTGTCTGCACCGCGTGCAACACGCGCCAATCTTCTCCTTCGGCATACACCAGACGCTTGGGTGACTTTTTTGCCGCATCAAACACGGGCTTCATGATCATGTTCGAGTGATACACAAAGCCATTCAAACGTTCGTGATAGGCCTGCATATCGGTGATCGGTCGCGTCGCCACACCACTATCCATCGCCGCTTTTGCCACGGCCGGAGCGATGCGCAAGATAAGGCGCGGATCGAAAGGTTTGGGGAGGACCGAACGGTGCGCTCTCTTCACCATAGGCCGATGTACCCAGGTCGGATTGCTCTGCCTGCGCCAATTCAGCGATGGCATGCACCGCCGCCAACTTCATCGCCTCGTTGATGGTCGCAGCGCCGACGTCGAGTGCGCCTCGGAAGATGTAAGGGAAACACAAGGCGTTGTTCACTTGGTTCGGATAGTCGGAACGACCCGTGGCGAGAATGGCATCAGGACGCGCCGCCTTCGCCACCTCGGGCATGATCTCGGGAGTCGGGTTGGCCAAGGCGAAGATGAGCGGACGCTCAGCCATTTGCTTCACCATCTCAGGCTTCAATACATCCCCCGCAGACAGGCCGAGGAACACATCCGCATCCGCGATGACGTCACCCAAAGTACGCGCCTTGGTATCTTTGGCGTAGCGCGCCTTGTTGTCGTCCATCTCTTCGACACGCCCTGTGTACACCACACCTTTGATGTCGGTGACGACGATGTTCTCCATCTTTACACCCAGCGTCACCAGCATATCCAGACAGGCCAAGGCCGCCGCACCCGCACCGCTCGCCACCAGTTTGATGTCCTCTATCTTCTTGCCGACCACCTTCAATCCATTCAGCAAGGCCGCTCCGACGATGATGGATGTACCGTGTTGGTCGTCGTGAAAAACAGGGATGTGCATGCGCTCACGCAGCTTGCGCTCGATGTAGAAACACTCGGGGGCTTTGATGTCTTCCAGATTGATACCGCCGAAGGTCGGCTCCAGCGCGGCGATGATGTCGACTAATTTATCGGGATCATTCTCGGCGATCTCGATATCGAACACATCGATGCCGGCGAACTTCTTGAACAACACGCCCTTGCCTTCCATCACCGGTTTGGCCGCCAGCGGGCCGATGTTGCCCAAGCCCAACACCGCCGTACCGTTGGTGATGACCGCCACCAGATTGCCGCGCGCCGTCATGTTGCGCACCTCGGCGGGATTCTCCACGATCAGTTCACACGCTGCCGCCACCCCGGGCGAATAGGCCAAGGAAAGATCACGCGCCGTATGCAATGGTTTGCTCGCAATCACACTAATTTTGCCTGCCGGAGATTGGCGGTGATATTGCAGGGCAGCTTCGCGCAGTTGCTTGTCCATCATGGCCTCGTCGAGCTTGTGATTTGTGGCGGAATTATAGCCCTCTACATCGGCATTCGCGGCGGCGGCGCTTGATACTTCACTTCCCCGCCCGATGCTCCAACCCCAACGTAGCCAGCGTGCGATTGCGCACCTCGTGCAGTAAGGCCACGTTGTCGTCTAACGATTCGCCGTAAGACGGAATCATCTCTTTCATCTTGTTCTTCCACTCGGCAGATTTCATGCGTTGTTTGTAGCAACGCTCGATGACTTCGATCATGGCTTGCACTGAGGTGGATGCACCGGGTGACGCGCCCAACAAAGTCGCCAACGTGCCATCTTTAGAAGTAACGATCTCCGTGCCAAACTCCAGCTTGCCGCCATTGGTGTCACAGCCTTTGATGATCTGCACGCGCTGCCCCGCCGCCGCCAATTCCCACTGGTTCTCAGATGCCTCGGCATAGAACTCGCGCAAAGTCCCCACGCGCTCCTTGTGCGACTTGAACGCCTCGCCCACCAGATAACGCGTGAGATCCATGTTGTCGCGCGCGACCGACAACATCGGCTTCAGATTGGCCGACTTCAGCGAAGAGAACAGATCGAGCACCGAGCCTTCTTTGAGGAATTTGGTGGTGATGCTGGCGAACGGCCCGAACAGCAACACCGACTCGCCGCCGATGATGCGCGCATCCAGATGCGGCACCGACATCGGTGGTGCGCCGACTGCCGCACGGCCATACACCTTGGTGGTGTGCTGGCGCACGATCTTGGGATCGTGACAGATGAGCCATTGTCCACTGATGGGGAAACCGCCATAACCCTTAGCCTCCGGGATGCCGGATTTTTGCAACAGCGGCAACGCCCCACCGCCCGCACCCAGGAACACGAAACCCGCGTCGATGGTCTTGGCCTTGTCGGTATGGTTGTCTGTTACACGCACATGCCAGCGACCATCGTCATGCTGTTTCAGACTGTTGATGGTGTGGCTCAACTTCAATTCGAAGTTATCCAACTTCAACAGTGCCTTCACCAGCTTGCGCGTGAGGAAGCCGAAGTCGATGTCCGTGCCGTGCTTCACCTGCGTCGCGGCCACTTTTTCTTTCGGGTCGCGGTGACGCATCACCAGCGGCATCCACTTGTGCAACACCGCGTGGTCTTCGCTGTACTCCATCTCTTCGAACAGATGATGCGTGTGCAAGGCTTGGAAACGTTTGCGCAAGAAAGCGACGTTCGTCTCACCGTGCACGAAGCTCTGGTGATACACGGGATTGATGAACTTCTCAGACTGCGGCAACAAGCCTTGCTCCACCAGATATGACCAGAACTGCAAGGACACCTCGAAAGCCGCATTGATCTCCAACGCACGGTCGATCTTCACGCTGCCATCCGGCATCTCGGGCGTGTAGTTCAACTCGCAGTAACCTGCATGGCCCGTGCCCGCGTTATTCAGTGCGTGTGAACTCTCATTCGCCACCTTGGCTTGGCGCTCCACCATTAATATCTTGAGCGACGGGTCGAGTTGCGCCAACAACTTGCCCAGCGTCGCACTCATCACCCCTGCACCGACCAACAGCACATCCACTTTTTTGACTGACATCTTCCTGCCCTCTTCCTTCGATACCGTGATTCTACCTGCTCATCTCCGCCAGCATCTTCTCCAATCGTTTGACGGAAACGATGACGGGCGTCTTCAATTCCTGCGCGAACAACGACACGCGCAACTCCTGCACCATCCACCCGAAGTCCGTCAGCCGCGCATCCACTTCGCCCTGCTGTGCAGACAGCTTGCGCCCCCATTGCTGCAACAGCGGATTCAGCTGCGCCATATTCTGTGCATCACGTGCCGGATTCGCTTTCAATTTTTCCAGCCGTACATTGATGGCCTTCAGATAACGCGGCATGTGCTGCATACGCTCGTAGGGCGTGCGCCCCACCCACTCCTTACCCAATAGCCATTCGCACTGGTTTCTAATGTCTTGCAATACCTGCGTATGCGCTTTGAACTGGGGCAAGGTTTTCTGCAAAGTATGGTGGTCGGCCAGCACCGCCGCGACCAAGCGCGTGATCTCCTGCGCCACCAGATTCAATCTTCCCTTGGCATCCTTGCACCGCTCGGTGAAAGCCTTCTCAGTCTCCGGCCACGGCTCGTTGAGCGAGCAACGATCGAAGGTCACCACGATGATCTGCCGCTGCAAGTCCTGTTGCGAACCGAAAGGCAAGAACTGCATCGCCATCGCTTGCAAACCGGGCAGATTCTTCTCCAGATACTTCACCTGCTCTTTCAGCGCCAGCATGAACAAACGACGCAGACCGGCACGATGCACCGCCTGTGCTTCCTCGCGTGTATCGAAACTCTGCAAGCTCACCGCATCGCCTTCATCCACCAAAGCGTTGAACACCGTGATGGTCTGGCCTGCGCGTTGCTCGGTGCGGGTCGCAGAGAAATCGCCGAAGTCCCAGCTAACTGAGCGCTTCAAATCTTCCCTCACCCCAACCCCTCTCCCAGAGGGCGAGGGGTTAGAATCAACGCGCCGATCTGGCCCCCTCTCCCCACGGGAGAGGGCGGGGGGTGAGGGAGGGCTCGTTGAAATCGCCCACTCCCCCCGCAACGCCGCAAAATTGCGCGACATCCCCAATTGTCTTCCATGCTCATCCACCACGCGGAAGTTCATCAGCAGATGGGGCGGCAACTGTTCCAAGCGGAACGCATCCAAAGGCACCTCGACCTGCCTTTGCTCACGGATGAAACGCGCCAAGGCTTGCAACAACGGCGTATCGGATGGCTTCACCGTCCCCACAAAGAAGGTGGCGAATTCGGGCACAGGCACACAGTTGCGGCGCAATTTCTGCGGCAGCGACTTCACCAGCTGTGCCACCTTCTCCGCCAGCACCCCCGGCACCAGATATTCGCAGCGCGCCACCGACACCTGATTCAGCAAGGCTTGCGGCACGGTGAGCGTCACGCCGTCGTCGCTCTTGCCGGGAGCGAAGTTATACGCCAGCGCGTAGCTCACGTTGTTCATCAACATCTGCGGCGGGAACTGTTCGGTGGTGATGCCTGCCGCCTCGTGGCGCATCAAATCGTCTTTTTTGAGGTACAGCAACTTTGGCTGCTCGCGCTCCGCTTCCTTGCGCCATTTCTCAAAGGCGGCGCCGTTGTGCATACCTGCGGGGATGCGAGCGTCGTAGAACGCGAAGATGAGTTCGTCATCCACCAACACATCGGGACGGCGCGATTTATGTTCCAACGCCTCGATGTCTTCGATCATCTTTTGGTTGTGCGCAAAGAACGGCGCGAGGGTATTGAACTCACCGTTCACCAGCGCCTGGCGGATGAACACCTCACGCGACTCTTGCGGATTCATCGGCCCGTAATGCACACGCTTCTTGGGGTTGATGAGCAATCCGAACAGCGTGCTGCGCTCCCACGCCGCCACCTGCGCCGCCTTCTTCTCCCAGTGCGCGTCGAAATAGCTACGCTTGATGAGATGTGCGCCCACCTCTTCCAGCCATTCCGGTTCGATACGCGCCATACAGCGTGCGAACAACTTGGTGGTCTCCACGATCTCCGCCGCGAACACCCACTTCGCCCCCTTCTTTGCCAACACCGAATTCGACGCGATGAAGAACTTGATCTCGCGCGGACCGAGGTAGTGCGGCTCGCTGGTGGAGCGGCAACCGATGTTGCCGAGCAGGCCGGTGAGCAGGGCTTTGTGGATTTGTTCGTAGGTGGCAGGTTGAGAGGACTCGACGAGCGACTTCACTTTGATAGAGTGTTCCCTCACCCCAGCCCTCTCCCCGGGGGAGAGGGAGCTAGAGTGGCGCTCTGTTTTTAGCCCCTCGCCCTTTGGGAGAGGGGTTGGGGTGAGGGAATCCTTGTTCGACGAAGCGCCCACCCCAAACAACCCCATCTCGCTCACCTGTGCATGCAACTGCTGATGCAACTCATGCCACTCGCGCAAACGAATGGGCGACAAAAACTTCTCGCGGCATTCCTGCGCCCACAATTTATTACTCTTCTTATGCTTAATGGCCTCTTGGAACCACGCCCACAATTTGATGTAGGCGAGGAAATCCGAGCGCTCGTCATTGAAACGCAGATGCGCGGCATCAGCGGCTTCACGGCGCTCTGCGGGGCGGTCACGCGGGTCTTGCAGCGCCAAGGCACTGGCAATGATGAGGATCTCGTTCAGACAGTGATATTGCCGCCCCGCCAACAGCAAGCGCGCCACCTTGGGATCGAGCGGCAACTTGGCGAGTTCGTGACCGAGGGGGGTGAGTTGGCGAGTGTTGGTTTTTGCAGGGAGTGTTCCCTCACCCCAGCCCTCTCCCAGTGGGAGAGGGAGTTTAGTCCGCGCTTGTTCAAAGCCCCTCGCCCTTTGGGAGAGGGGTTGGGGTGAGGGAACACTCTCAGCAATCGCCCCCAACTCAATCAGTAATTGATAGCCATCGGCGATGGCACGCGAACCGGGCGGCTCGATGAATGGAAATGCCTCTACCTCTCCGAGACCTAACGCACTCATACGCAAAATGACCGTCGCCAACGACACTCGGAAAATCTCCGCATCGGTGAACTCGGGGCGCAACAGAAAATCTGCCTCCTCGTAGAGACGGATGCAGATGCCGCTCATCACGCGACCGCAACGCCCTGCACGTTGATTGGCTGCCGCGCGCGCGATGTTCTCGATGCGCAACTGCTCCACCTTCTGCCGCACGCTGTAGCGATTGATGCGCGCCAAGCCACTGTCGATGACATAACCGATATTCGGCACAGTGAGCGAAGTCTCCGCCACGTTGGTGGCCAGCACCACACGGCGCATACCCGCAGCAGGTTTAAACACCCTATCCTGCTCGGCGATGGAAAGGCGCGAATACAAGGGCAATATCTCGATGCCTTTATGCTGATGCTTGCGCAACGCCTCGGCGGTGTCGCGTATCTCGCGCTCGCCGGGCAGGAACACCAGCACGTCGCCGCGCAAGCCACCGATGGATAGTTCATCCAACGCGCTACAGATCGCCTGCGGCACGTCCTGCGTATCGCCTTCTTCGTTCTGCTGCGGTGGTCGGTAGCGCACCTCGACCGGATAGGTGCGACCGGAGACTTGGATGATGGGGGCGGGTTTTAGCCCCTCGCCCTCTGGGATAACCAGCGACTTGCCCGCTTGCGGGCTTAGTCGATTGGCTAGTAGTTCCATCAGAGGGGTTGGGGTGAGGGAAGGTTTTGAAGCTGGACCATTTGCGCTCAACCACTCATACACAACATGAAGCATCCCTTCCGTGTTCGCCAATGCTTCGTTATTCCAGAATCGCAGCACAGTGATTCCCTGCTCTTTCAGCCAAACACTGCGCTTTTCATCATGCTTCAGTTGCGCATCGTCACCATGCTGGCCGCCATCCAGTTCAATGGCAAGTTTCGCTTCGTGGCAATAAAAATCTAGGATGTATGAACCAAGCGGGTGCTGGCGACGGAATTTGGAATCGAGCACCTGACGATCGCGCAGCAAATTCCACAGTAGCTGCTCTGCATCTGTTGAATTTTTGCGCAATTCTCGCGCATGTGTAAGGAGTGTTTCTGGAATGGTTGAAGAACTCTCCCTCACCCCAACCCCTCTCCCAGAGGGCGAGGGGCTAACCCCTTCACTCTGCACTAACACCCTCTCCCTCTGGGAGAGGGCTGGGGTGAGGGAGCTTGCTGCAAAATGCTTCGCAAACCTTTCCGCATCAATCGTCGCCGAGGTGATGATGACCTTCAAGTCGGGCCTACGCGGCAGCAATTGGCGTAGATAACCCAACAGGAAATCGATGTTGAGCGAGCGTTCGTGCGCTTCGTCGATGATGATCGTGTCGTAGTTCTTCAGCAGTGGATCGTGATGGATCTCGGCCAGCAAAATACCGTCGGTCATCAGCTTGATGCAGGTGTCGGGCGATACCTTGTCGTTGAAGCGCACCTTGTAGCCGACCAACCCACCCAATTCGGATTTCAATTCTTGCGCGATGCGTGCCGCCACCGAACGCGCCGCCACACGTCGAGGTTGGGTATGTCCAATCACGCCCAACACACCACGCCCCAAGCTCAAACATATCTTGGGCAATTGCGTGGTCTTACCCGACCCCGTCTCACCACACACGATGACGACCTGATGCTTCTCGATAGCCTGCGCAATATCCTCACGCCGCGCCACCACAGGCAAATCAGCGGGATATTCGATTGCGGAGAGTTGTTGGATACGCGCCAGACGACGCTGTGCGATGTTGGATAGTGCGGGATTCATGGCGCGCGATTTTACTGTATCGCGCTCACTTGTTGATTGAATGCTTCTGACTTACTTCAGCCCCTTAGCAAGCGACAAGGGAATATTGGGGCTTAACGGATTCACACTCACCCTCAACCGTGCTGGTTCAACGATCAAATCCATATCTTCCATTGGGATAGCCCCCAGCAATACCTGATTGCCAATCACAAGCGCGCCAGTAGTGCACTCACGACCTAGCATTGAGATGCGTACTGGTGAAACATAATCGACCATGTGCGATTTCCCATCAGCCGTTTGCACCTCGCGTTGTGAGCGCGCCTTGAGTTGCAACTGCATTGCAATATGTTCAGGGATGCACAAGTGCATCGCGCCAGTGTCAACCACCGCGTTCGCATCGATTTCTTCAAGATCATCTCGCCCGTCGTTGGCTAGTCTTAAGTCTGCGTAGGTAATGCCCATTTATTCTCTCCCAGAATGTAATTACGCAACACAGGCGGATAGAGTTGCCGCACGCACTTGGGCAAAAGCATCTTCACCTGAAATTGTTGCCACCTCGCCACTGCGCACCTCATCAATGCGACGACGCGCTTCTTTTAGCCATAACTGGCGGATATAGCCATCTTCAGCCGGATCAAGACTTTCCACTAAACGGTCCGCCAACAATGCCCGCGCCTCGCTCGGCAAAGATAACGCTTCTTCGGCAATCTGCTCTACGGTGATATTCATGTTTGATTCCTTCCCACAACGGATGGCGCATTGTTGCCTATACCCGCGCCTGACGCAATAAGACACAAGCACAAAAAACAGGGGAGACCGAAGTCTCCCCTGTTCATTTACTGCCTAGCTTTTGTGTGATGAGCCTTGCTTGCGCTTAACTCATCCTACGTGAGCTTTAACTTACCAAGCTGCTTCCAACATCATTGTTGTCAGATTCTTCTCGGTAGAGCCAGCATCAGCCACGTCACCGGAACGGATGGAGTGGTTAACGTGCAGTGCAACGTTTTGAGCCAAGTCATACACCACTGTGCCAGTGATAGAGTTGTCTTTCAGCTTCGTTGTAGAAGCGTTGCGAGTAGCGGTACGTACTGCAGCGCCGATGTGCAAGATGTGAGGGATTACGCTCACGTCTGCGCCAACGGTGAATGCATTACGGTCAGCATTGAAACCAGCAGTAGAAGAAGAATCAGTAGCTGTCTTACCGTAAGTGGAGTAAACACCTGTTTCCATACCAGCCACGTTACCGAATGCTTGGAAGTCAATTGCAGTTGCGGTTGGCTTGATGTCAGTTGCGTTACCAGCACCACCAGCAACAACGGTACCAGACCAAGATTGCACACCAGCGTTGATCGCCCAGTCAGCAATGGTTGGAGTCACAGCAACGCGCAGGTAGTTAGCTGTCAAAGTCTGAGCAGCGCCAGCGCCAGCAGAGAATGCTGGAGCATAACGTGAGAAGTTGACATAACCCATTTCGTGCAATGCAACGAACGCGAAACCAGTAGCAGCGCCATCAGTGTTCAGGTATTGCTGAGCAGAGATGTCTTTACGGTGTTCAGCCCAACGCACGCCACGAACCGCGCCTGTGCTGGATTGTTCGAAACCGTAAGAAGCGCCCAAAGCGTCGGTCAGGTAAGGGATAGCCATCAGCTTGACGGAACCCAGATCGAACACGACTGGCACTTTCAGGCCAGCAACCAGCATAGCGCCAGCAGTGTTACCTTCGAACATGAAACCAATCTTCATTGCGTCAGCGTCAGCAACGCGGCCGCCGAAGAACAGGCTGAATTCGTCAGGGATCTGCCATTGGCCAGAGTTTGTTGTGTCGCCGCCAACTGCGTCAGCTGCTGCGCCAGTTGTGGTGGACATTTGATAACGTGCCTTCAACAACATAGAGCCGTTCAGTGTCGCTGGCAGAGAGATGTGCTCACCTTCAACTTTTTCTTGCGAACCCATCATGGTGTAGCCAGCTGCTTTGAAAGCTTGACCGAAACCATTCAGGACTGGGAAGTGTTGTTGGTGACATGCGTTACAAGCCATACCGGTTTGACGTGCAAACGATGGGATAGCGGAAGCTTCTTGTGCGAATGTTGCTGCTGCCAGCACGGATGCCAGTGAGAGAGCTACTTTCTTCATTATTTCTCCTCGAAATATATTTGCGGGATTAACCAATTGAATGATTTTTGACTTGAGTCAATTAACCATCGGGGCGCACCATAGCGAAGTAAGACGGGGGGTGTCAAAAGGTTTGTCTGACTTGTTGCAGTTTTGCAACACACTTTGGCGTTCTCCTTTTGGGGGATGGCGACGCGGATGGGCTCTATTCCTTTCGGGGGGGTAGGAGTAGGCGCCTAAGGAAGGTCTGTAGGAGCTAGCCCTTCGACAGGCTCAGGACAGGCTTTGATACGCGCAAGAAACAGCGCTACTGAGCGTGCGCTGTTGGGGCGAAGCCCCTTACACCCAAAGGGTGCGAGAACCTCTTCGAGGCAGCCACGGCCTACCCCTTGCGGGTGCAGCACGAACGGGGAAGGTTTGGCTTTCCCGCTTTGTTCGGTGCGGGTGTAAAATCTGCGCAACGTAGCTATAACCTTGGAGGGCTTGCCATGAATCACTCAATTGACCTACCTCAATCTCTGCTCAAACGTCTGGATAAAGTCACGGCGGGTACGCGCACAACGCCCGCATCCATTGTCAAGCAAGCCGTTATGGATAGGCTGGACTACGAAGAGTGGTTGCTTGAACAGGTGGATGCGGGACTGGCCGACGTGGCGGCGGGACGGGTTCTTACGACCGAAGAATTTTGGAAGTCTATTAATGACGCGCGCTGTGGAAATAAAAAAACAGCTTGAGTGGTCTATCCGCTCACAGCAAAACGTTCTATCGATTCAAGAGTACGTCGCGAATGACAATCCTATCGCAGCAGCTCGTGTGCTTGAACATATCGCACTGGCAGGGAAAAGCCTGATCGAATTCCCCATGACTGGCAAACCGTGGTTGCGCGAGGGAACACGCAAGCTGGTGCTCACAAAATTTCCTTACTCGATCATCTACAAACTGACCGCCACCAAGGTGATCGTGCTGGCAGTCGCTCACCAGTCGCGCAAACATACGTGAAGCGTTTGTTGGGCTGAAACCCAACAACACCAGATTGCGCCGAACCTCTCGCGGCTCGAACTCTTCCAGCTTTTCTCCAATGCGGGGTTGTACCAGTAGTTTTGTGGGCGCGGCTGTTAACGATTGCACAGTCGATGCGGCGGCTGTTTAGCGGGGGAGAAATTCATGAAGCCCGAACAGATCAGACAGCGCTTTACTAGTCCATTCCAGCGCCATTAGCGTGGCACTGGCAGTGGTTTTTCGGTGCTTAAACTATCCGCCCAAGCCTGCACCACTTGATGATCGACGATTAGTCCCGCCTCTATGTCAGCCATCGCCTCGACTGTCACTCGACGGCTCTCTTCTTCTTGATCAATCCACGCAGTTAGGGCCTGTTTGACGATCCACCCCCGAGAGCGCTCCATTCGGGTGGCGACTTAATCGATCTTCTCTATAAGTGGAATCGGCACATGTGCGGTAAGTACTTTTGTATTCATTTTAAGCTCCTTGCTAATCGATCTAATCATGGTGATGATTTTTGATTATTTCAACATGTGGCAGGAGTTTAGTTCAGCTTTCCTTCTCTTACGCTGGCTTCAGCTCGAATCTGACCGCTCCTTCGCGATTCTCTTTAAGCGTCAAACGATAGCCCATCTGTTGTGCCCAGCGGGCGGCTTGGTACATGCCGACGCCCAAGCCATCTTCTGAAGGCACGACGGTGCGCAGTAGGTTGCGCGCAATACCTTTGGGCACGGCGCTACCGGTATCGCGTACTTCCAACCCCAATGGCTCAGCGGTGAGCCTTACTTCAATACGGATACCTGACTCGCGCAGGCGTTTGTTGCTGGCGTTCTCTAATAGGTTGTCGAGTACGCAGTCGAACATGGGGGCGGGGATGAGTTGGGTGTTGGCATGGATAGGTGAAGGTTTTGACGATGTTTCCCTCACCCCAACCCCTCTCCCGTAGGGCGAGGGGCTTGATGTCGCTCCCACAGCTCTGATTCCCTTGCCCTCTGGGAGAGGGTTAGGGTGAGGGCTGGTTTTCCCATCGCCCGTCACCCATTCGATATCCCGATGCTGATTACGCTGCTTTACGCTCTCCCACCACGTAGAGAGCGGCATCTTGATTTCTTCCTCGTCTTCTCCTGGCGCTTTGAGTTTGGCTAGTAGCGATTCGATGCGTTGGGTGAGGACGGGTAGCTGGTTCTTTAGGATGGGCTGGGCTTTTGCAGAATCGTGCTGCGCAACGGAGGTGAGCGCGAACAGGGATTGCAGCATGTTCTTGAGATCATGCGTCAGGCGCGCGCCTGTCTCGTAGATGGTTTGCTGACGCGTCATCTCGCGCAGGCGTTGCTCACGACGCTTGGCCTGATAGAAATGGCCCAGCACCTGAACCAGCAGTTTCATGTGCAATAACACGGTCGGCGAGACGCTCTTGTGAGTGAACAAGGTCAATACCAGATCCCCTTCCTCCAGCTCGACCCGGTAGTGACTGGACACACCCGAGTCGCCATGACCTTCTGCACACCACCAAGATATGCCAGAGATGGAAGGCATCTCGATCAAATAGTTAGTCGCGTGCTCAAGAAAGGTGGCGGGATTCTGCTCCTGCTGGGCGGCTAGGGCAATCTGCTTCAACCACTCTTCCAGCGGCGTACCGATGGAGAGGACATAGCGCGAAAAACTGGCTTGCAAGCCTGAAAAGCCCAAGCGCGGACTCCACAGCACGCCCAACACCATCAATGCCGCGCCCAGCAAGAACAGGGTGCGTAGCAAGGCAACCAAGTATTCGACACGCCCTAAAGTCATAAAAGCCAAACTGCCTAATATAAGGAGGATGAGCAGGGTGAACAGCAGCAAGACATAGATAAAATCCACCGCCTGCACGTTGTCCGAGGCATCTCGCTCGATGGGTAGTACTGCCATGATGAGCAGCAAAAATGGAAGTCCGAAGTTAAGGAGGTTGTTTGTAACTTCGTGAAAGTCTGGCAATCCAAACAGGTGTGGCGCGATGTATAGCAACAGCACCGCCAACAGGTACGTCATCAGGAACAAATAGAACGCCCGCTGCCAACGTGAGTGGAAGGTAAAAACCCGGCCTCCGACCAAGGCGAACAATCCGCTGACCCAAAAAGCCAACACCCACCAGTTCAGCCACAAGAGCGCACTTAAACTAAGGGGCAAAATGAGCGCAGAGTTGCCCCAACTCAGCCTGGCCTCGCTACGCCACAGAGGTTGCCACAGCATGAACAATCCAAGATGCGCCAAAAGGAGCGGCCGCGCCCAAGCGCTATCGATACCCATCCAAAATGCTGCGTGCAAGAAAGCCAGCATGGCGATGGAGAGCCAGCGGCTCGATTGCACAAATTGCGAAAAGAATTGTGTCAACATCTCGTCATTTCTTGTCTTGAATTCGTCTAAATCACGTCATCCATGTTTTTTACCCACGGATTTATCGATAGGGAATTAATAAATAATTCTTTTGCATTCAAATTGTTATTGAATTTGTTCAACCAATTTCAACAGCCTGGCACAGGTTCTGCTTAATAGCAGGCGTAATACAAACTAACCAAACACTGAACATTGAAAGTGGAGGAACAAATGAAACGCAATCAATCCGGCTTTACTTTAATCGAAATCGCCATCGTTCTGGTGATTATCGGCCTGCTGCTCGGCGGCGTGATGAAGGGCCAAGAACTGATCAACAGCGCGAAGGTTAAGAACATTGCGACTGATTTCAAGAACATTCCTGTATTTATCTACGGATACCAAGACAAGTTCCGCGCGATACCAGGTGACGACGGAGCTGCGGCCAGTCATGTCACCGGCGCTACCGAAGCAACCACCCCAACGACAGGACTGAATGGTGTCGTATGTACGCCCGCCACGGGAAATGCCGGATGTGTAGCCAATGGCGTATTGGACGGAAGTTGGAATTCAACTACAGCAACTGATGAAACGGTTTTATTCTGGCAGCATATTCGCATGGCTGGCTTGGCTCCAGGCGCCACGACTCCCGGTGCAGGATATATGCCTGTCAATGCGGTCGGAGGTGAAATTGGCATCCAAGGCGGCACTAGCAGCACAACCACTACCCCAATCAAGAATAATGCCGGCACTCTTGCTATTCGTGGCTCATATATCATTTGCTCACCTGGAATATTGGGGAAATTCGCAAAACAGTTGGATACGCAAATGGATGACGGCAATTCCGATACCGGCTCGATGATGGCAGGACCTGCGGCAGCGGCTGTTGGCACTCCAATTGTTGCGGCAACTTCACTTGATGATGCAAGCACCTACACCGTCTGCATGGGAATTTAATACGAATCGCCCGACATGACACTCAAAGGCCCGCTGTTCGCAGCGGGCCTTTTTATTGCACGCGACCCGTCCTAATGAGGATCACGAAAGCGTCGAGAATCAGCCCTCCTTCAGTCGCTTCTCCGCCGCATCCAGCGTCACCGGCTGTCCTAGCAGCAACAGCACATCACCCGCTTTCAACACCATGTCTTTAGAGGGTTCGTTCCCCAACATGTTGTGGCGACGTACGCCGTTCACTTCGACGTTCAGTTCTTCCAGCTTGAGTTCACCCAAGCGTTTGCCAACGGCAGCGTGTGTCTCGCTCAGCATGACGTTATGAAAACGAGGTTGCATCTGTTCGGTGTCGTCACCAATCTCAGTTTGCGGTGTCTTCAGGTAGCCACTGAACATGCTGTAGCGTTTGGCGCGCGCTTCTTGGACTCGGCGCACGACGCGGCTCAAGGGGATGCCCGCCATCAGCAGCGCTTGTGAGGCGAGCATGACGCTGCCTTCCAGCACCTCGGCGACCACTTCAGTCGCGCCCGCTTTTTTAAGGGCATCCACATTGGTGTCGTCGGCCGTACGCACGATGACCGGCAGATCGGGACGCGCCTTGGTGACGTGATGCAATATCTTGAGGGCGGAATGTTTGTCGTCATAGGTGATGACGAGCGTCTTGGCGCGCATCAAGCCTGCGGCTTGCAGCACTTCATGCTTTGCCGCATCGCCATAGACGACGCGCTCGCCCGCTTCACTCGCCTCTTTCACGCGGCGAGAATCCAAGTCAAGGGCGATGAAGCCGATGCCTTCCGCCTGCAGGAATTTAGCCAGCGATTGCCCGCTACGGCCATAGCCGCAGATGATGACGTGTTGTTTGGTCGCCATACTTTGCACGGCGATTTGGTGCATCTGCATGGCGCGGTCCACCCACTCTTCCGGCGAAAAGCGACGCACGATGGCTTCGGAATACTGGATAAGGAAGGGCGCGATGAGCATGGAGATGAGCATGGCGGCCAGCACGTTCTGCATGACATCGGAAGGCAATAGGCTCACCCCCCCCGCCAGCGTCAACAACACGAAGCCAAACTCGCCCGCTTGCGCCAGGCCAATACCTGTGCGCAACGCAGAGCCCCAACTTCCACCAAAGACCCGCACCAGTACCGCCACTACCAACGCCTTGAATGGCAACAGGATGAGCAGCAACAATAGTATCCACCCCCACCCGACGAGAACGGCTTGAATATCCAACATCATGCCGATGGTGACAAAGAACAAGCCCAAGAGGACATCACGGAACGGTTTGATGTCTTCTTCCACTTGATAGCGATATTCCGTTTCGGAGATGAGCATACCTGCGACGAAAGCACCCAGCGCCAACGACAGCCCGCTCAATTCCGTGAGCCACGCCATACCGAGGGTGAACAACAACACGTTGAGCATGAACAGCTCGGAAGATTTTTGTTGCGCGACCAGATGGAACCACGGGCGCAATAGTTTCTGGCCAAATATGAGCAGCGCAGACAGCACAATTGCCGCTTTGAACATGGCGATTGCGATGGTGCCGCTAAGATCACCGCCGCTTTGCGCAAGTGCGGGGATGACGATGATGAGTGGCACCACAGCCAAGTCTTGGAACAGCAATACGCCCATGATCTTTTGCCCGTGCGGCGCGTTCAATTCGGCACGCTCGACCAACATCTTGCTGACGATAGCCGTGGAGGACATCGCCAAGATGCCGCCCAATGCCAGACCTGCGCGCCAATCCATTGCAAATGCCAAGCACGCGAGCATCACCAATCCGATGGTGAGCCCCACCTGTGCTGTACCCAGCCCGAACACCAACCGTTGCATGGCACGCAATTTGGCGAGACTGAATTCGAGGCCGATGCTGAACATCAAGAACACCACGCCGAACTCGGCGAGATGTCGCGTCTCCGGTGCGTCGGGAATCCAGCCCAGCGCATGCGGGCCGATGAAGATGCCCACGATGAGGTAGCCGAGCATGGCGGGCAGATGCAACAGGCGGAACAGCACCACCACACCAACGGCGGCGGCCAGCAAAATGAGCAAAAGATGTAAGGAGCTATCCATGCCCCGATGATGCCTCAAGTTGGTGCGCTTGCAAAATCGTTCCGGCAACAAGAGCCGCTGCTATAATTTGCCGCATGGATAAAAACATCACTGCCGGGCCCCACGCGCTCGACCTCGCACGCCAAGTCTTGAACATCGAAGCCTCTGCTGTGCAGGCACTCGTGGCACGCATCGACGATCAATTCCTGAAGGCACTCAATCTCATCCTCGCCTGTCATGGCCGCGTGATTGTGAGCGGCATGGGTAAGTCGGGGCATATTGCACGCAAGATCGCCGCGACGCTTTCCAGCACGGGTACACCCGCCTATTTCGTCCACCCCGGTGAGGCAAGTCACGGCGATCTTGGCATGGTCACCTCGCAGGATGTGTTCATCGGTATCTCTTATTCTGGCGAAAGCCAAGAGTTGCTCACTATCGTTCCCACCATCAAACGACAGGGCGCAAAACTCATCACGCTGACCGGCAAGCCGGAATCCAGTTTGGCACGCGAAGCCGATGTACATCTGAATGGCGCAGTTGCTCAAGAAGCCTGCCCGATGGGCTTGGCTCCGACTGCCAGCACCACCGCCGCTCTGGCACTGGGCGATGCACTGGCTGTCGCACTGCTTGATGCAAAAGGTTTCGGCGAGGCCGACTTCGCACGTTCTCACCCCGGTGGCAGTTTGGGGCGTCGCTTGCTCACCCACGTGCGTGATGTGATGCACACCAATGCCAGCATCCCCAGTGTGTCCGACACCGCGACACTCGCTGATGCAGTGCTGGAAATTTCGCGCAAGGGTCTGGGGATGACGGCCATCGTGGATGCGAAACACCATTTGCTCGGCATCTACACCGATGGTGACCTGCGCCGCACGCTGGAAAAGAAAGTGGATTTCAGCACCACCCCTGTCGCTTCGGTGATGTCACGCACCCCACGCAGTATCGGCCCAGATGCGCTAGCGGTCGAGGCGGTACAACTGATGGAGCAATACAACATCAGCCAGTTGCTGGTGGTGGATACGAACAAGAAGGTCGTTGGTGCACTGAACATGCACGACTTGCTCAAGGCCAAGGTCATCTAACTCATGCCACTCCCCCCCAAGATCAAATCCATTCGCCTCGTCGCTTTCGATGTGGATGGCGTACTCACGGACGGCGGGCTGTACCTGTCCGATTCAGGAGATGAATTCAAACGCTTCAACTCGCTCGACGGACACGGCCTGAAGATGTTGCGTGCATCTGGCGTGGAACTTGCCATCATCACCGGACGCAGATCGAAGTGCGTCGAACTCCGCGCTAAGAATCTGGGCATCAATCGCTTGTATCAAGGCGTGGACGACAAGTGGGAAGCGATGCAGTCGTTGTTGGCAGAAACAAAGCTGGCGCCGGAGGCGGCTGCATTCATGGGCGATGACGTGATCGATCTGCCTGTGATGCGGCGTGTCGGCTTGGCGCTTAGCGTGCCCGCCGCCCCGCAACTGGTGCGCGACCACGCACATTATGTGAGCCAACGCGAAGGGGGGCGTGGTGCCGTGCGTGAAGTGTGCGAGCTCATCATGGCAGCACAAGGCACTTTGGCGAATCAACTCGCCCCCTACCTCAAGTAAGCGATGAACACACAGCGCATCACCAGCAAACTACGCTCTTGGCTGCCACTATTGCCGTTGCTGGGCTTGCTGCTAGCCAGTTATTGGCTAAGCCTGCAGGTGCAACCGCTGTCCTCTCTCGCAAAAGAAGCCAGGCATGATGTCGATTTCACTATCGTGAAGCTGTCTTCCACGGCGCTGGACCAACAAGGCCTGCCTCGCTCAACGTTGTCTGCCGAAAAGATGTGGCATTTCTCGGACGATGACACCACGCACTTGCAGATGCCCAATTTCGTCAGCGTGAAAGTCAATCAGCCGCCCGTGAACATGACGGCAAAGCTAGGCACACTGAGCAGCAACAGCGAGGATCTATTCATGCGCGATGACGTCGTCATTTCCCGCACCGATCCGGCGACCTTGAACGAGATGCGATTCGAAACCGATTATCTACACATCGCCCCCAATCGGGATGTGGCAGATACAGATCGTCCCGTCTTGATGTATGACAAGAAGAACGTCGTCAGCGCAGTCGGCTTGCTGTTCGACAACCAAGCTCGCACCGTGAAATTACTATCCCAAGTCAGGGCGAAACATGAAGCCAATAAATAATCTCGCTCCTCACCTCTTTGCACTACTGCTCGTTTGCGTCGTAGCCAATACTCATGCAGAGACTGCCGACCGAGACAAGCCTTTGCATCTCGTCTCGGACAGCATGACATTAGATGACGCCAAACAGGTCAGCACCTTCGAAGGGCATGTCGAGCTGACGCAGGGCACCTTGCGCATCGTGGCTGAAAAGATCGTCGTGGTGGAAGACAAGCAAGGCTATCAACACATGACAGCTTCAGGCGCACCCGCTAGCTTCCGCCAGAAAATGGAAGACGCCAATGAATATGCCGAAGGATTCGGTGAGCGCATCGAGTACGACACGCGCGCTGACAAGGTGGACTTCTTTAAGAACGCACGCGTGAAGCGTGGGCAGGATGAAGTGATGGGCGATTTCATCACCTACAATAGTAAGACCGAGATATTCCAAGCACGCGGGAAACCGCCAGTCGCTGGCGACAAAACCACCAACAAAGACCGGGTGCGCGCCGTGATCCAGCCCAAGAACGATAAACCTAGAAGCACCACAACCAAACAAGATGGCTTGGCGATCCAGCCCAGCCCAACTTTGAACACCCCAGCTACGGAAACGACACAGCCATGAGTGAACTACGCACGACCTCACTCAAGAAACGCTACGGCTCCCGCACCGTCGTGCAAGACGTATCACTCTCCGTGAATAGCGGCGAGGTCGTCGGCTTGCTCGGCCCCAATGGCGCAGGCAAGACCACCAGCTTCTACATGATCGTTGGCTTGGTAGCCGCTGATGGCGGCGAAATCACTATTGATGGTCAGAATGTCACCCATGAGCCTATCCATCGCCGTGCGCGCCTAGGCTTGGCCTATCTGCCACAAGAAGCGTCTATCTTCCGCCGCATGACGGTGACACAGAACATCCAGTCCGTTCTCGAACTGCACGGTTATACGCCAGAAGAGCAAATGGAACGCCTGGAAGCTTTGCTCAACGATTTACACATCACCCACATCCGCACCAATCCAGCCATCAGCTTGTCCGGTGGCGAACGGCGCAGAGTGGAGATCGCCCGCGCACTGGCCACCGATCCGCGCTTCATCCTGTTGGACGAACCTTTCGCGGGCGTGGACCCTATCGCGGTCATCGACATCCAAAAGATCATCCGCTTTCTCAAGGAACGCGGCATCGGCGTACTGATCACCGACCATAACGTGCGGGAAACGTTGGGGATTTGTGACCGCGCCTACATCATCAACGCAGGTTCAGTGATGGCGGAGGGCAAGCCCGAAGAAATCATCTATAATGAGGGCGTGAGGAAGGTGTATCTGGGCGAGCACTTCAAGTTATAAGCAGCGCCGTCCATCACCAAACATCCGTAATGAAACCAGCTCTCCAACTCAGGCAATCACAACAACTGCTACTCACGCCGCAGTTGCAGCAGGCTATCAAGTTATTACAACTCTCCACGCTAGAGATCAATCAAGAGACTGCGCGCCTGTTGGACGAGAACCCATTCCTCGAACGCGAAGACGACAACGGCAACCAGACCTATAGCGGTAGCAGTAGCTCCGAGCCAGCCTCATCCAGTAGCAGTAACGAGACTCCAGCCCCTGAAACCGAATCTCGCGCCAGCGAGACCGATTGGCCTGAACCGTCATTCTCTTCTAGCGCTGCCAGC
>VBWD01000013.1 GCA_006218055.1 Gallionellaceae bacterium | reverse complement strand
TATCGCACGTTGGTGACCAGCAAGAATGGTCACATCCACCGTCTGGAAGACTGGGGCCGCCGCCAATTGGCATACCCGATCCAAAAGATCCACAAAGCACACTACGTGCTCATGAACATCGAGATCGATCAGCCAACACTGGAAGAACTGGAGCACGCGTTCAAGTTCAACGATGCAGTGTTGCGCCACCTGACCATCAAGACTAAGGCTGCTGTCGTTGTGCCTTCCGCCATGATGAAGGAAGAAAAGTCGCGCTCTTACGGTGGTGATGCAGCTGAAGTTGCTCCAGCACCTGTAGCGGCTGCGTAATTTAGGATTGAGCAACAACCGTTGTGTGATCGACGGGGAGGTGGTGGAGTCGGAAGGCTTGCGCTACACCCCGGCAGGAATAGAGAGAGTGGTGTTCAAGTTGCGCCACACCTCGATGCAGCAGGAAGCAGGGATGCAACGCCAAGTTCAGTGTGACATACCCGCACTGGCACTCGGTGAAGCGGCACAGCAAGTCAGTCGCGTGCAACTCGGACAACAGGTGAGAGCCGAAGGTTTCCTAGCGCAGCGTAGCCTCAAGATCGCGCAGTTGGTGTTGCACATTGATAACGTCACATTGAAATAGGAGCAAAAAAATGGCTCGTGTATTTAAGAAAAAAGATGACAAGAAGGGTAGCTCCTCACGTCAGTTGTTCAAGCGTCGCAAGTTCTGCCGCTTCACTGCAGAAAAGATCGCGGAAGTGGATTACAAGGACATCAACATCCTTAAGGAATTCATCGCTGAGAACGGCAAGTTGATCCCAGCCCGTATCACTGGCACCAAGACACGCTTCCAGCGTCAATTGAGCGTCGCAGTGAAACGTGCTCGTTTCCTGGCTTTGATGCCTTACACTGATTTGCACTAAGGAGTAGACCATGCAAGTTATTCTGATGGAAAAAGTAGTCAACCTCGGTCAGTTGGGCGATGGTCAACCTCGGTCAGTTGGGCGATGTTGTCAAAGTTAAGAATGGTTTCGGACGCAACTTTCTGATCCCTCAAGGCAAGGCAAAGCGCGCGACGGAAAGCAACGTGGCTGACTTCGCGGCACGTCGTGCAGAGTTGGAAGCGGCTGAAGCGGCTAAGTTGGCTGACGCACAAGTACGTGGCGCGAAGCTGGAAGGCTTTGTTCTGACGCTGACGCAAAAAGCAGGCGTTGACGGCAAGCTGTTTGGCTCTGTAACCAATGCGGACATCGCAGTCGCGCTGGTAGCTAAAGGCCATGAAGTTGAGAAGGGCCAAGTACGCACACTAACTGGTCATCTGAAGCAGATCGGCGATCACGCGATCACGATTGCTTTGCATCCAGATGTTGTGGCTAACGTCACTGTCACCGTACAAGCTGAGCAATAATCCAGCGCTGTCAGGCAGTTAATAAAAAGGGCTGGCAACAGCCCTTTTTTATCGTCTGGAAAGTGTAGAATCCCCTTCCCAAAATTTGCGGCCACATCATGCAAAACTTTTCTACCCCCGTATCCGATCCACAACTTGATGCATTGAAGCTGCCTCCCCATTCAGTCGAGGCGGAGCAATCGGTATTGGGTGGCATCCTGTTGGATACCAGTGCGTGGGACAAGATCGCCGACTTGTTGAGCGAGCACGATTTCTATCGTCACGAGCATCGTTTGATCTGGCGCCATATCGGCCGCTTGACCGAGCATGCGAAGCCCATCGATGTCATTACTGTCGCAGAATCGCTTGAGAGTAATGCCGAACTGGAGAAGGCGGGTGGCTTGGTCTATCTAGGTACGCTGGCGCAAAACGTCCCTTCCGCTGCCAACATCCGCCGTTATGCGGAGATCGTGCGTGAGCGCGCCATCATGCGTAAGTTGGTCGAGGTGGGTAGTGAGATCGCGACCAGCGCTTACAACCCCGGTGGACGTGATGCAGGGCAGTTGCTGGATGAGGCTGAGAGCAAGGTCTTCGAGATTTCCGAGCAGGGCGAACGCGGACGCCAAGGTTTCGCCCCAATTTCGCCTTTGCTGACCGAAGTGGTTGAGCGTATCGAAAGTCTATATAGCCGTGAGAATACGAGTGAAGTGACGGGTATTGCTACGGGCTTCACTGATTTGGATCGCATGACATCTGGTTTGCAACCAGGTGATCTGATCATCGTGGCGGGGCGTCCGAGTATGGGTAAGACGGCGTTCTCCATCAATATCGCTGAGAACGTCGCGCTGGAGTCTGGCAGAGCGGTTGCTATTTTCAGTATGGAAATGGGTGGCACGCAATTGGCGATGCGCATGATAGGTTCGGTTGGTCGTTTGAATCAGCACACCTTGCGAACGGGTAGGTTGGAAGATGATGATTGGTCTCGCATGACGCATGCCCTGGGGCAGTTGAACGATGCGAAGATATTCATCGATGAGACCGCTGGGTTGAATGCTTTGGAGTTGCGTTCCCGTGCGCGTCGATTGGAGCGGCAGAATCGTAGCGCCGATGCGCAAGGTGTTGAGACACCAGGTCTTGGTTTGATCGTCATCGACTACATCCAGTTGATGAGTTCACCTGCAGGACGGAATAGTGAGAACCGAGCGACCGAGATTTCTGAGATTTCCCGCTCTTTGAAATCACTGGCCAAAGAGTTGCATGTGCCCGTCATTGCGCTGTCGCAACTCAATCGCAGTTTGGAGCAACGCCCCAATAAACGTCCTGTGATGTCGGACTTGCGCGAATCCGGCGCTATCGAGCAGGACGCGGACTTGATCTTGTTCATCTACCGTGACGAGGTCTACAACCCGGATACGCCAGACAAAGGTAAAGCCGAGATCATCGTGGGTAAGCAGCGTAACGGCCCCATCGGTAAAGTCGAGCTGACCTTCCGCGGCGAATACACAAGATTTGAAAATTACGCATCCACTCAGTACTGAGTGGATGCGTAATTTCGGCGAAGACTCACATGCGCAGCATGTTATGTCGAATTAGAGCACTTGGTCGACATCCAAGGGGTCGTTGGTTCGAGTCCAATCGTGCCTACCAATTCAAAGTGTCAAAGTGCGGCTATGCCGCACTTTTTGTTTGTGGGGATTCATATGCCAGTTATCACCTTACCTGATGGTTCACAAAGGACTTTCCCAAATCCTGTCACGGTTGCGGAAGTTGCGCAGAGTATCGGCGCAGGGCTGGCGCGTGCCGCGCTCGCTGGCAAGGTGGGAGGCCAGGTTGTTGACACCTCGTACTTGATCTCGGGCGACGTCGATCTCGCCATCATCACTGATAAGGATGCTGAAGGTGTCGATCTCATTCGTCACTCGACAGCCCACTTGTTGGCTTATGCCGTCAAAGAGCTGTTCCCAGAAGCGCAAGTGACTATCGGTCCAGTCATCGAGAACGGCTTCTTCTATGATTTCGCCTATTCCCGTCCATTCACGCCAGAAGATCTGACAGCCATCGAAAAGCGCATGTCAGAGTTGGCGAAGAAGGATCTGCCAGTGACGCGCAAGGTGTTGCCGCGCGATGAGGCGGTGTCCTATTTCAAATCTATCGGCGAAGCGTACAAAGCTGAGATCATCGAATCGATTCCTGCCGACCAAGATGTGTCGCTGTATAGCGAAGGCGAGTTCACCGATCTGTGTCGTGGCCCTCATGTTCCCTCGACTGGAAAACTAAAAGCATTCAAGTTGATGAAGGTCGCTGGCGCTTATTGGCGTGGCGATTCCAAGAACGAGATGTTGCAGCGCATCTACGGTACGGCTTGGGCCAAGAAGGAAGAGCTTGATGCACATCTGATGCAAATCGAAGAGGCGGAAAAGCGCGACCACCGTAAATTGGGTAAACAGCTCGACCTGTTCCACATGCAAGACGAAGCGCCAGGTATGGTTTTCTGGCATCCCAAGGGTTGGGCGTTGTGGCAGGCTATCGAGCAGTACATGCGCAGTGTCTATCGCGACAACGGCTATCAGGAAGTGCGTTGCCCGCAAATCATTGATCGCGTGTTATGGGAAAAATCCGGTCACTGGGAACACTTCAAGGCGGGGATGTTCACTACCGAATCAGAGAAGCACGAATACGCTATCAAGCCGATGAATTGTCCCGGACATATTCAGGTGTTCAATGCGGATCTGCGTTCGTATCGTGAGCTTCCATTGCGCTATGGTGAGTTTGGATCTTGCCATCGCAATGAGCCATCGGGCGGCTTGCATGGCTTGATGCGCGTTCGCGGTTTTGTTCAAGACGACGGCCATATCTTCTGTACTGAGGCTCAGATCGAATCTGAAGTGACGGCATTCAATGCGCTAGTACTCAAGGTCTACAAAGATTTTGGATTCAACGATGTGATGGTGAAGCTGGCGTTACGCCCAGAAAGTCGCGTGGGTTCCGATGAGATTTGGGATAAGGCTGAGAATGCCTTGCGTGCCGCTTTGCGCGCATCAGGTTTGGAGTGGATAGAGTTACCCGGCGAAGGTGCTTTCTACGGTCCTAAGATTGAATTCCACATCAAGGATGCGATCGGTCGTTCGTGGCAGTGCGGAACGATTCAGGTGGATTTCTCTATGCCCGGTCGCTTGGGGGCGGAATTCGTGGACGAGGACAACACGCGCAAGACACCCGTGATGCTTCATCGCGCAATTCTGGGGTCATTGGAGCGTTTTATTGGCATGTTGATCGAAAATCATGCAGGTGCGATGCCTTTGTGGCTCTCGCCAGTGCAGATGGTGGTGATGAATATCTCGCAAGGCCAAGCCGAATATTGTACGCAAGTGACGGAAGCGCTTCGCGCAGCAGGATTTAGGGTGCAATTGGATTTGCGCAATGAGAAGATAACCTATAAAATACGGGAACATAGCTTGCAGAAGTTGCCTTACCAGCTGATTTTGGGGGATAAGGAAGTGGCTGCAGGACTCATTGCCGTGCGAAACCGCCAAGGTGAAGACCTTGGGCAGATGTCGGTGGGGGCGCTGATTCAGCGCTTGAAATCCGAGCTGCTAGGCGGATAGCACGGTTTAATTTTTTAAATGGAGAATTTCCAATAGCACAAGATAAGTCGCAGCGTATCAATGAGCAGATCACAGCACCCCAGGTGCGACTCATTGGCGCGGAGGGAGAGCAGGTTGGCGTAGTGGCAATAGCGGAAGCATTGCGCATGGCTGATGAAGCGGAATTGGATCTGGTGGAGATTGCGCCTTTGGCGGAACCGCCTGTTTGCCGCATCATGGATATCGGTAAGTTCAAATATGCCGAGGCCAAGAAGCAGCACGAAGCCAAACTTAAGCAAAAGCAAGTTCAAGTCAAAGAGATCAAGTTTCGTCCGGGTACGGATGATGGCGACTACAACATCAAGTTGCGTAATTTGATCAAATTCTTGGTGGACGGCGATAAAACCAAGATCACATTGCGTTTCCGTGGTCGTGAGATGGCGCACCAAGAGATCGGTATGCGACTGATCGAGCGGATTAAAGCCGATTTGGAAGAGCACGGCGTGGTCGAGCAGTATCCGAAGATGGAAGGCCGTCAGATGGTGATGGTTCTCGGTCCAAAGAAGAAATGATTTTGCATCGCAACGGAGCAAGGGGCTCGCCGTTGCGGTGGTTGTGAATAGAGTCCCATACAAGTGGTTCCGGGTTTCAAGTGTCTCTGCCAGAGACCTCCCGGCGTCATCAAATAAATGGAGTCGTTATGCCAAAGATGAAAACTAAGAGCAGCGCGAAGAAGCGTTTCGTCGTTCGCCCTGGCGGTACTATCAAGCGCGGTCAAGCGTTCAAGCGCCATATCCTGACCAAGAAGACCACAAAGAATAAGCGTCAGTTGCGTGGTTCGACTGGTGTGCATGAAACCAACACGGCGTCTGTTCGCGCCATGATGCCCTACGCATAAGGAGAGTTGAAAAATGGCAAGAGTTAAACGTGGTGTAACGGCGCGCGCGCGTCACAAGAAGATTTTAGTTAAGGCCAAGGGTTACCGCGGTCGTCGTAACAGTGTCTATCGCATCGCTAAAGAAGCGGTGATGAAGGCTGGTCAATATGCATATCGTGACCGTCGCCAAAAGAAACGTCAGTTCCGCACATTGTGGATCGCACGTATCAATGCGGCTGCACGTGAACAAGGTCTGCCATACAGCGTCTTCATGAATGGTTTGAAGAAGGCTGCTATCGAGATCGACCGCAAGGTTTTGGCTGATCTGGCTGTGTTTGATAAGCCAGCATTTGCACAGATCTTCGCACAAGCAAAGGCGAGCCTCGGCGCGTAAGTATCGCGCAATATAAAAAAGGAGGCTTAGCGCCTCCTTTTTTGTTTCAAGATCGGTTATCTAAACGATGCAAGAACTTCAAACAACACTTGATGATGCACTGAAAAGTTTCGCTGCGATCACTGATGCAGTTGAACTGGAAAATGCCAAAGCACGCTACCTCGGGAAAGAGGGGAGTCTGACGGGCCTATTGAAAGGCTTGGGCAAACTTTCAGCAGAGGAGCGTCCAGCTGCGGGTGCTCGTATCAATCAAGTCAAACAACAGATAGAAGCGGCTTTGCAAGCGCGTCGTGAATCTATCCAGCTAGACGCACTGCAAGTCAAACTGGCAGCGGAGTCCTTGGATGTGACATTGCCAGGTCGAAATTCTAGTGTGGGCGGCTTGCATCCTGTCACCCGCACCTTGGAGCGGATAGAGACGCTGTTCCATTCCATCGGTTATGACGTGGCTGAAGGTCCAGAGATCGAGAACGATTTCTATAACTTCACTGCACTGAACATCCCGGAAGACCATCCTGCACGTGCGATGCACGACACCTTCTACATAGACGAGCAGCATGTATTGCGTACCCACACTTCTCCTATTCAGATTCGCTACATGCAAGCGCATATGGAGAAGTACAAGCATTTAGATGCGATGCCGGATATCCGAATCATTGCACCGGGGCGTGTCTATCGTGTCGATTCCGATGCGACACATTCGCCGATGTTCCATCAGGTCGAAGGGCTGTGGGTAGGGGAGCGAGTGAGTTTTGCCGACCTCAAAGGTGTCATCGCTGACTTTCTGCAGAACTACTTTGAAACGAAGGATATGCAAGTACGCTTTCGTCCTTCGTTCTTCCCATTTACCGAACCTTCAGCCGAGATGGATATGAGTTGGAAGGGCGGCTGGCTAGAGATTGGTGGTTGCGGCATGGTGCATCCGAATGTCCTCAGGCATGTCGGCATCGACAGCGAGAAGTACATTGGCTTCGCTTTTGGTATGGGCGTGGAGCGCCTAGCCATGTTGCGATACGGCGTGAATGACCTGCGCTTGTTCTTCGAGAACGACGTGCAATTTCTGAAACAATTCAACTGATATGCAATTCTCTGAATCTTGGTTACGTAGTCTTGTGAATCCGTCGCTGTCTAGCGATGAGTTGTCACACCTGTTGACGATGGCGGGTCTGGAAGTTGAAGAGATGAAGCCTATTGCTGCCGCTTTCGACAAGGTCGTCGTGGCACAGGTGCTGACGAAAGAAAAGCATCCTGATGCGGATCGCTTGAATGTTTTGAGCGTGGATGTTGGACTGGCAGAACCACTGAATATCGTTTGCGGCGCAGGGAACGTAACGGTGGGTATGAAAGCGCCATGCGCGCTGGTGGGTGCCAAACTTCCCGGTATCGAGATCAAACAAGCCAAGGTGCGTGGTATCGCATCCTTCGGCATGATGTGTTCGGAGAAGGAACTTGGGCTAGCAGAAGAAAGTGCTGGCTTGATGGTGCTGGATGTTGATGCAACTGTGGGGCAGAGCATCCGTGAACATCTGGATCTGGATGACTATCTTTTCACCCTTAAGCTCACACCGAATCGTTGCGATTGCTTGTCGTTGAACGGTATCGCGCGCGAAGTGGCTGCGTTGACGGGTACTGCGATGGCATCTTTGCCGGCAGCTACGTTCACGCAGGCTGGTTCTCAAAATCGAATAGTAAAAGTAACGGCATCATCAGCCTGTCCGCGTTACAGCGGACGCGTGATCTCTGGCGTGAATGCCAATGCTCAGACACCTGCGTGGATGGTTAAGCGTCTGGAGCGTTGCGGCTTGCGTAGCATCAGCGCCTTGGTGGATGTGACCAACTATGTGTTGTTGGAACTCGGCCAACCCTTGCATGCCTTCGATCTGAACAAGCTGAATGGTGGGATCGAAGTGCGTTTTGCGCGTGCTGGAGAGAGGCTAAAATTACTGAATGAACAGACTGTCGATCTGCAAGATGACATGCTCGTCATTGCGGATGCCAAAGCCCCTGTCGCACTGGCTGGTGTGATGGGTGGTGCTGATAGCGCTGTAGATGATGCGACGACGGATATCTTTCTAGAGAGCGCATTCTTCGCGCCTGACGTCATCGTAGGTAAATCGCGTCGTCTTGGTTTTAGTTCGGATTCCTCTTATCGCTTCGAGCGGGGGGTGGATTTCGCCACGACTGTATCGGCACTGGAGCGAGCGACTCAATTGATACTCGACATATGTGGTGGACAAGCCGGTGCGGTATCTGAGGTGACGGGCGAACTGCCAGTACGTCATCCCGTCAAGTTGCGTACTTCTCGCGTGCATCGTGTGTTGGGTATCGCATTGCCATCAGAGCAGATCGCACAGATCCTGTCTCGACTCGGTATGGATTTCCAGAAGGACGGCGAAGATTTTTCTGTTACACCCCCGAGTTACCGCTTCGATATTGAGATCGAAGAAGACTTGATCGAAGAGGTCGCACGTGTGCATGGCTACGAGAATATCCAGCCTGCGCCTATCCAAGCGCGAATGAGCATCCTGCCTCGCAATGAGTCGCAACGTCCGTTGGCTAAGTTGTTGCAAGCGATGGTGGTCCGTGACTATCAAGAAACCATCAATTACGCTTTCGTTGATGCAGCTTGGGAGCGTGACTTGTGCGGCAATAGTGCGCCGATCACTTTGAAGAATCCTATCGCCAGTCAGATGAGTGTCATGCGCACTAGTCTGTTGGGCGGCCTGCTGGAATCACTGCGAACCAATCTGTCACGCAAGCAGACGCGAGTGCGTTTGTTCGAAGTCGGAGGATGTTTCTCAAAGTCGGCGAATGGATATGTGCAACATGAGCGATTGGCTGGACTAGCATACGGTGGTGCGCAAGCCGAGCAATGGGGCGTTCCATCACGTAATGTGGATTTCTATGATGTGAAGGGGGACATCGAGGCGCTGTTCTCACCGCTCAGTCTGGCATTCAAAGCGCTACCTCACACTGCTTCGCATCCGGGAAAATCGGCAAATATCCTGTTGGATGGTAAGGAGGTCGGCTGGATTGGCGAGCTGCATCCTCAATGGCAACAACAATATGATCTGCAAAACCCGCCCGTATGGTTCGAGGTCGATATGAGTGCCTTGATTGGCGTGGCAGTTCCAAAGGTTACGGGAATTTCACGTGTCCCTCTAGTCCGTCGAGATATCGCAGTTTTGGTGGATGAGGGCGTGCCGTTAGATACATTATTGACAGCTATGCGCGGAGCTAAAGCACCTTATGTGGAAGACATCGGACTGTTCGATGTCTATCGCGGTAAGGGAGTTGAACAAGGCAAAAAAAGCCTTGCATTCCGTGTGTTATTGCAAGATACTCAAAAGACACTCACCGAATCCGAGATTGAACCGAGCATCGCAATCTTGGTGGATGTACTCAATAAAAACGGCGCGCAGCTACGTAGTTGAAGGGGAAGTAATGACAACAACATTAACCAAAGCAGAATTGGCAGACCTACTTTTCGAGAAAGTCGGTTTGAACAAACGCGAAGCAAAAGACATGGTCGAAGCTTTCTTTGAAGAGATTCGCATGCAGTTGGAAAACGGGGATAGCGTCAAGCTTTCCGGCTTCGGAAATTTCCAGTTGCGTGACAAACCACAACGTCCAGGCCGCAACCCAAAGACAGGTGAAGAGATACCCATCACCGCGCGTCGGGTCGTGACGTTCCATCCAAGCCAGAAGCTTAAAAGCATGGTAGAGAAGACCTATCATGGAACTGCACGCAGCTGATTTTGAATTGCCGGCTATTCCGGCAAAGCGCTACTTCACCATCGGTGAAGTGAGTGAACTGTGCGGAGTCAAGGCGCATGTCTTGCGCTACTGGGAACAGGAGTTCACTCAACTCAAGCCCGTCAAACGTGGTGGTAACCGTCGTTACTACCAACACCACGAAGTGCTATTGATACGTCGCATCCGCGAGTTGTTGTACGAAGAAGGGTTCACCATCAGCGGTGCGCGCAGTCGTCTCGATCAGCAACATCTGGTTAGTCGTCAGGCTGAAAAAAACCCCGTCACGAATGTCGTTTCTAATGACCCGCATGTCCGTCGCGAGCTACAAAATATCTTGAGCTTGTTGCGTGCCTAAACGGATGCTCGTCAGCTCAAAAGCAATTCAATAAGAAGTTTGCTCTGCTATAATCTCGCACTTCAGCGTGTAGCGCAGCCTGGTAGCGCACTACCTTGGGGTGGTAGGGGTCGGAGGTTCGAATCCTCTCACGCTGACCAAGTTTTATACGTGTTTTTATCACCGTGAATCGCCTATATGTTTGATGGGATTCGTGCAAATCATTATTTCAGCAACCAACACTTCGTTCGTGCGGGGATTTATGTATCGCAACGTGTCCTTTAGGCGAAGCATTCAATTTGCGATATTGATTCTGATTTCATCGTCAGTCTTTGCGACTGACGATTTCATCACCGAGCACTCCTACCTCCAAGAACTTCCAGTCGTTCTGACTGCCTCAAGACTTTCTCAGCCGCTTTCTGAATCGCCTAGTTCAATGACCATCATTGATCGACAGATGATCAATGCATCTGGCTTTAGATCCGTGGTGGAATTATTTAGGCTCGTACCTGGCATGTATGTTGGAAACGCTGGTGCAAACACGCCTTTCGTTTCACTAAATGGTGTTACAGATCAGTTCTCGCGCCGAATGCAAGTTCTGGTGGATGGACGGAGTGTCTATCTTCCACCGTTTGGCGGTGTGGAATGGAATGGACTACCTTTGTCGGTTGAAGACATCGAGCGTATCGAGGTGGTGCGCGGGCCTTCAGCCGCCTCTCACGGTACAAATTCTTTTTATGGTGTCATCAATATCCTCACAAAGGATCCCTCCATTGTCGATACGGATCGGTTGACGCTGACAAAAGGGGATATGGGCATTACGAATGTTTCTGCTCAGCATGGTAGAACGGAAGAGAGACTTGATTACCGTCTTTCCTATTCCTACCGAGCAGATAATGGTGACAATCCGGAAGTGTTAAATGATTCAAGCAGCAATCGCATTCTCGCAATGCGCTCCAACTTCAGAGTTAACTCAAATGATACCTTTGAATTTCAGCTTGGACTCAATATGGGGGAGGCGGGAAAAGGAACAAAGGGACAGCTTGAAAAAGACCCATTCAGGACTGTAAGTACACGAAACGATTTTCAGATGGTGGCGTGGCGACATTCTTGGGATTCTGGTGACGAATCCAAATTGGCATATTACCGAATCAATCGAAACTCTACAGATCCACTGAAGGCTATAAATTGGAACGTGAACCCAACAGTGTTTGGAGCAGATATATCTAAAAGCTCACGTCAGGATATCGAGATTCAGAACACGACTCAGCTTTGGCATGATAACCGAGTCGTTTGGGGTGGTGGGTTGAGGTATGACTTCGCTGAGCAACCATTGATATTCTCCACTATTCACGGTCTGAATCAGTCAAGGGTCTTTGTGCACGATGAATGGAGGCCGATTGAATCAACTGTGCTCAATATCGGTACCATGCTCGAGGATGATGGTGCCGGACACAAAAATAACTCGCCTCGCGTCTCGGTGAATTATCACATCCAGCCGCAGCATACTTTGCGAGCATCTTTTGCGACTGCCACTCGGAATCCAGTGATGGCTGAGATGTATCTGACAGCGGGGAAAAATCAATATTGGAGCCGAGCTTACGTTCCTCCAAAAAACCCATTGAGTCCGGAGCGGATAACATCCAAGGAGATTGGGTATGTGGGTCACTTTGGTCAATGGAGCTTGGATGGACGCGTATATTATGAAAAAGTGAGGGATATCGTTGGACTCGATTTTTATGCCGATCTGAGCAATCTTGCTGATCCGAAGAGTAGTTTTAAGAATCTGACCGACGGAATTTTCAAGGGAATAGAAGTATCGGCTGATTATCGATGGGTTACAGGACGAGTGAATTTGAATTATGCAAGACAACAGGCTAGTTGCCACTTCAGTTCCTATCCAACTCAATATTTCAACGCACTTCCTATCTCCGCTACTCAAACTTTGGCCCAAATGCTCGCTCAAGCGTATCAGAGTGATTACCTCGGGCTTTGTAGTGAATCGGTGCCAGTGAACAGTGCGAGTATATTGTTGAATCAGCGATTGTCTGAAACGGTTGACTTCAGTACGGGTTACTACTTCAGGGATCGCGTCAGAGTGAATGATGTGTATTCTGCATTGCCCGCAGAATCACCTATGCATAGAGTCGATATAAGGTTGGCCAAGGAATTCGGACAAAAAGAAAGACCAGGAGGAGGGGAGATCGCTGTGGTGTTGCAAAACGTATTCCAGGATAACTATACGGCATATGGCAACGTGCAGCAGGTAGCAAATCTCTTATTCAAACGGCGGGCTTATCTTACAGCGAGCGTTTATTTCTAGCAGGGCATCTTTATTTCGCCCCGCATTCTACTTCGCCAGCAGGACGTTGATTCCAGCGCTGGTGTTGTTTGTCGCGTGCCAATCTCAGGGAATGGCAGCGCCCTTGCGCGTGGCCATTGTCTTAAGCGAAAGTTCCGGCGCATACCAAGAGCTGGTGGTTGAGTTAAAGAATACACTCGCACCTGAATATTTTGTCAAAGTAGCTGCCTCGGTAGAAGAGATTCCAGAAGCGGACTTATTTGTCGCAGTCGGCATGAAAGCAGCTCACGTGCTGTCATCCCACAGCAGGCCAGTACTCAATGTGTTAATTCCGCGTGCTGGATTCGAAAAACTAAAGCGACCTCCTTCGTCCACCTATTCTGCCATCTTCATGGATCAGCCATTGCAGCGGCAATTGGCTTTGATCAATGCTGTCCTGCCTAATGCCACTTCTGTGGGTGTTCTGTATGACTCGCCCCCTACTGAACTCGATACCTTGAGGAAACTGTCGAGTGCGATGCATTTTGACTTATATGAGCAGCGGGTGGATCAGCAACATCCCCTTGCGGAAGCGCTGTCAGACCTGTTGCGGGTGAGTGATGTCTTGTTGGTCTTGCCAGACAACAACGTCTATCGTTCTGACACCATACGCAACATCCTGCTGGAGACTTATCGCGCTCAAGTGCCTATGGTGGGATTGTCGGCTAACTATGTTCGTGCTGGGGCGTTGTGTGCTATCTACAGTACGCCGCAACAGATCGCGTACCAAGCCGCAGAGGCCATTGAGGACTTCGCCACTTCGGCCAAATTGCCCGTGCCGCAATACACAAAAGAATTCGATGTTTCGGTTAACACGCAAGTGGCACGCTCACTCGGCGTACACGTAAAAGACGCAGTGCAACTGCGCGTAGAAGTCAGGAGGAGACAATGAGAAAGCAAGGAATCGAGAATCAGGCACTGATGGTCGCCTTGATTCCAGTTTTGATATTCGCTTTACTATTGGAGAGCTATTTCATCTACACCCGTATCGGGGAGATGGATCGAGCATTATTCGATAGAGCGAAATTGATCGTGCGTCAACTGGCATCATCCAGCGAATATGCTGTCTTCTCGGGCAACTTAAGTCTGTTGCAGCAGCAGGTCGATGTTGCGCTTTCGCAGCCTGATGTGAATGCCGTGGTTGTTCTAGATGCATCAGGTAACTACTTGGCTGGTTCTGGGAGTTCTAAAGACTACAACGCGATTCTCAAGCAGGTTGAAGCGGTTGAAGATCTGCGGATATTGAGTGTGCGGCAACCCATCATCGCAACTCAAATTCAACTGGATGATGCGCTAGGTATCGAAAGAGCGATGAGCAAACCTTTAGGTTCGGTCATCCTAGTGATGAGCAAAGGTAGGCTCAAGTCTGAGAAATTTGAGATGTTGATGCTGAATATCTTGCTCACCATCTTGGTGATGGGATTGGCGGTGTTGGTCGCGCTACGTGTCTCTCGTCGCATCACGCGTCCTATCATGGGAATACGTACTGCGGTGAATCAAATCGGTGCAGGACGCTTGGATACGCGCATCGGCGAGACACATGTACAAGAGTTAAATGAGCTTGCACAAGGTATTAACGAGATGGCACAACAGCTCGATATTCAGCGCGACACCTTACAGCAGCGTATCGATGAAGCTACGCAAGAGATGCGTGAGAAAAAAGAAGAGGCTGAGAAGGCCAACTTCGACAAGACACGATTCTTAGCTGCGGCCAGCCATGACCTAAGACAACCCATGCATGCGATGGGCTTGTTCATGGGGGAGTTGAGTAACCGCATCGACACACCAGAGCAAAGAAAGATTGTAGAGAAGGTTGAAGAGTCAGTGGAGGCGATGTCAGGTCTTTTGGATTCTTTGTTGGATATCTCAAAGTTGGATGCCGGTGTCATCGTGCCACAACTGCAAGAGTTCGCCATCGATGCTTTGCTACATCGATTAGCGCAAGATTTTTCACCGATGGCTTTGAAACGGTCAATCACCTTCAGAGTACATTCCATCGAGGCAACAGTGTTGAGTGACCCGATATTGCTGGAGCGCATTCTGACCAACTTGATCAGCAATGCGATCCGTTATGTTCCTCAGAATGGCATCGTGATGGTGGCTTGCCGTAAGCGCGGTGAGCATATACGCATCGAGGTCAGAGATAATGGCCCTGGCATACCAGCCGATGAGCAACAGAACGTCTTCAAAGAATTCGTTCAGTTGGCCAACAAGGCACGTGACCGTAGCAAGGGGTTAGGCTTGGGATTGGCCATCGTGGATCGCTTGTCGAAGCTAATGGGGCATCCCATCACTCTGCGCTCTGGTCCACAGCGAGGTTCCACCTTTGCCATCGAGATTCCTCGAGTGCCTAACGTACATGAGCTATTGGCTGGTGATAGGGCACCTCATCCTGAAGCGCGTGCTTTCACTGATGAGTATGCTGGGCTACGTGTGTTGGTGGTGGATGACGATGAGTTGGTGCGCAATGGGACGGCAGGGTTGCTTGCATCTTGGGGATGCCATATACAAGTGGCGGGGAGTTTGGCAGAGGTACGGCAGATTTCTACGAACGTCCATTTCGATCTCGTCGTGTGTGACTATCGTTTGCCAGATGGTGATGGTTTGCAGTTGGCCGACTGCATTGATACCCACTGCGAAATAAAACCAGCCTTCATCCTTATCAGCGGAGATACATCACCAGAAGTCTTGCAAAGAGTCGTGGCCCAAGGCCATCACCTGCTACACAAACCAGTCAGACCCGCCAAGCTGCGTTCTATGTTGTCGTTCGTGATGAAGCAGCAGGTTAGCTAGCTGCGAGTCTACCGAGGGCAGTTCTGTCGAGTACCTCGATGTGTTCGCGTCCCAGTGATAGCCACCCCTGATCGGCAAAGCCTTTCAATAAGCGACTCACCATCTCGCGTGCGCTGCCGAGCTCATCGGCTAATGCTTGATGCGTCGAATGGATAGGACTTTCCTTAGCGATCAGCAAGGCTGCAAGGCGCTGATCCAGTTTTTGAAATGCAACTGCAGACACCAGCTGCATCAGGTCGGTGAGACGGTCAGAGAAGAGGTGGAACACGTAAGTGCGGAAACTGGATTGACTCTCGAGCAAGACGTGGAAAGCGCTGGCAGGTAGCAACACCATTTCAACCTCGTGCTCGCATATGCCGCGCGCTTGATAGCGAGTGTGGCCAAGCAGGCAACTGCTGGTGAGGATGCAACTTTCACCTGGGATGACGCGATACAGTTGCAACTCGCGTCCATTCGCAGACGCTTTGATGACGCGCAAACTGCCCGACAGAATCAATGGAAAGCCCTGGCAGGCTTGGTTCTCATCGAATACTGTCGTACCCGCGGGCAGCGACATTACCATCGATTGTGATAGCAATTCATCTAGCTTTGATGAGGGCAGTTCAGCCAGCATCGGATAGTGTTGCAACAGACGCAGGCGTGTGTCGCTGTTTGGCATCGTGATCGTTAAATTCGCGTAGTGATTCGTTTGCTCCCTCGCCCGCTTGTGGGAGAGGGAAACGAGAATGGCTGCGACATGGATTCCATGCTTATTACTCTGGACGCATGTGTGGGAACAAGATCACATCGCGGATATTGGCGCTATCGGTGAGTAGCATCACGAGGCGGTCAATGCCGATACCTTGGCCGGCGGTCGGCGGCAAGCCATACTCTAGTGCGCGCACAAAATCGCCATCCTTGAACATCGCTTCTTCATCCCCCGCATCTTTTGCGGCGACTTGTGCATCGAAGCGCGCTTCTTGGTCTTCTGCATCGTTTAATTCAGAGAAGCCATTGGCAATTTCACGACCGACGATGAACAATTCAAAGCGCTCGGTGATTTCCGGGTTGGCGTCACTGCTACGCGCCAACGGAGAAACTTCCACTGGGTAGTCGATGATGAAAGTGGGTTCGAATAGATGTGATTCAGCCATCTCTTCAAACAGCGACAACTGCAAACCGCCCACGGCATCTTTGGGATTGTATTTGGCTTTCAGGTCTTTCAGTTGGTTGACCAAGAAGCTGCGGTCGTTCAATTGCGCATCAGTGAACTGCGGATGAAATTTCTGTACCGCTTGCACCATGGTCAGACGATGGAAAGATTTACCCAAATCCAGCTCTTTACCTTGATAGCTAATGACCGTTGTGCCCAGCACCTTGAGCGCCACTTCGGCGAACAGTTTTTCGGTGAATCCCATCAGATATTTGTAATCACGATAGGCTTCGTAAAACTCGATCATGGTGAACTCGGGGTTGTGGCGTGTAGAAACCCCTTCGTTGCGGAAGTTGCGGTTGACTTCGAACACCTTCTCGAATCCTCCTACGACGAGGCGTTTCAAATACAACTCAGGCGCGATGCGCAGATACATCTTCATATCCAGCGCATTGTGATGCGTCTCGAATGGCTTGGCTGATGCGCCACCGGGGATAGGGTGCATCATCGGCGTCTCGACTTCGAGGTAACCGTGACGAATGAAGAATTCACGGATCGCTTGAATGATCTTGGTGCGTGCAAGGAAAACCTTGCGCGAATCATCATTGGTGATGAGGTCGAGGTAACGCTGGCGATACTTCTGCTCCTGGTCGGTCAGGCCGTGGAATTTCTCTGGCAGAGGGCGCAATGATTTGGTCAGCAGGCGAATCTGGGTGACGCGCACTGACAACTCGTTGGTCTTGGTGCGGAACAGCACGCCGACGGCACCTAGGATGTCGCCCAAGTCATAGTGTTTGAATTCGCTGTGTGCTGCTTCACCGACGTTGTCGTTGCTCAAGAAGAGTTGGATACGCCCGCTCATGTCCTGCACGGTGGCGAAACTAGCCTTACCCATCACGCGCTTCAACATCATACGACCTGCGACGGATACGTGAATGGGATTGGCTTCCAACTCATCGTGGGTCAGATGACCGTACAACTTATGCAGATCATCGGAAAGATGCTCACGCTGGAAGTCGTTAGGGAAGGCGACACCTTTCTCGCGTATCGCTTTTAGTTTTGCGCGACGCTCGGTGACGATCTGGTTCTCATCAATTACGGGGAGTGTTTGTTCAGTAGTCATGATGGTTCTCTAAAGTTAAACGCCTTGTTTCAAACTGGCTGCGATGAAGTCATCGAGGTCGCCATCCAATACCGCTTGTGTGTTGCCGACCTCATGGTTGGTGCGCAGGTCTTTGATGCGCGATTGATCGAGCACGTAGGAGCGGATCTGGTGTCCCCAGCCGATGTCAGATTTAGTATCTTCCAGAGCCTGTTTCTTTTCGTTGCGTTTGCGCAATTCTTCTTCGTACATGCGCGACTTCAGCATGGACATGGCTTCGGCGCGGTTCTTATGTTGCGAACGGTCGCTTTGGCATTGCACCACGATGTTGGTCGGGATGTGGGTGATACGCACCGCCGAATCCGTCTTGTTGATGTGTTGACCGCCCGCGCCGGATGCGCGATACGTGTCGATGCGCAGATCGGCAGGATTGATGTCCACTTGAATGGAGTCATCCACTTCCGGATAGACGAACACACTGGAAAACGAGGTGTGGCGACGATTGCCCGAGTCGAATGGAGACTTGCGCACCAAGCGATGCACCCCCGTTTCAGTGCGCAAATGACCATACGCATATTCACCGCTGATTTTGATGGAGGCGCCTTTGATACCCGCGACTTCGCCATCAGATTGTTCCAGGATCTCGACTTGATAGCCTTTGCGTTCGGCGTAACGCAGATACATGCGCAACAACATCGAGCCCCAATCCTGCGCTTCAGTGCCACCCGAACCCGCTTGAATATCGAGGAAGCAATTGTTGGCATCCAGTTCGCCAGAGAACATGCGGCGAAACTCCATCTCGACCACGATCTTTTCGGTCTGCGCGATATCGTCGACGATACTGAGTAAGCTATCGTCATCGTTCTCGGCGAGTGCCATCTCGATGAGTTCGGTGTTGTCGTTGAGGGATTGCGCTACTTTTTGCAGGTTGAGCACGACGCCTTCCAGCATCTTGCGCTCACGCCCCAAGTCTTGGGAACGTTTACTGTCCTGCCATACGGTTGGATCTTCGGCTAAGACGACGACTTCAGCGAGGCGGTCTTGCTTGCCATCGTAGTCAAAGATACCTCCGAAGTTCGAGGTTGCGTGTCTGTAAATCCTGAATCTTATTGGTGAGGGCGTTGAGTTGTTCGGCTTCCATGTTCTGCATTCTTTAGGCTGCTTGAAAGGCGGTGATTATACATGGCTTGAATCGGAAGCCGCTGCCGGACTTACAGGAGTAACAAGCCGAGGGCGACTCCGGCAGCAATGGCTATGAAGCCCACAGCAATGTGTTTGGCAAGTGCGATGCCGCCGATGGAAGCGGCCATACCGAACTTGAAAAGCATGTTCGCCAGAAAGGCGAGGGAGATGGATATAACGGCTTGTTCACTGCTTAATTTTTCCATTTGGAAAAGTCGCAGACTGGAGAGTGCGATGGCATCGACATCGGTTAGGCCGGACACGATTGCTACGATATATAAGCCGCCACTACCTGCAATGTCGGTGAGCCATGCGGCGCAGAACAGCACAATCACGAACAACACGCCAAACCCCAAAGCCGCATGGATCTCGGTCGGGTTGGATGTTTCGGGCATCGGCAATTCGCCGGTGTTCTGCAAGCGTTTCCAGTTGAACAAGGTGGCGGCCAATCCGAATAGCAATCCCAAGCCCATCACCGGGGCGAGTTGTTTGAGGATGGCGGGAGAAATGATGCCGCTCACGACCATAAGCCTAATCAGCACCACTTGGCTGGCGATAAGGATGACGACGGCTGAGAGTCGTAACATGCCATCGTTGAGTTTGCTGTGCTTGGCATAAAGCAAGGTCGTCGCAGTGCTGGACACCAAACCGCCAAGGAAACCGAGAAGCGGTGCGCCGTAGCGCTGCCCGGTCATGCGTAAAGCGACATATCCGGCGAGGCTCAAGCCGGAGATGAGCACGACCATCATCCAAGCCTGGTAAGGATTGAAGGAACCATATGGCCCATAATTCTGGTCGGGAAGAATGGGCAGGATGACGAAAGTCAATACTGAGAACTGCAAGATGGAGACCAGATCACGGCGAGTGAGTCGTTGGGTGATACCTTGCAGTTCGGGTTTGAAATAGAGCAGGGTGGTGGTGGCGATCGCCAGCATCACGGCAAGTTTGGAGAATCCGAGCCAGACCAGCACACCGAGCGAATAGCTTATGAGTAATGCCGTGACGGTGGTAGTACCCGGGTCGTTGTTCTCGGTAGGCGCATTGATGTAGGAAGCGACGATCATGCCTGCGACAGAAAGCAATCCGGCGATCAGCATCCAGGGCGTGCCACTCTTGTCGGCGATCAGGGCGACGAGTGTTCCGAACAGAGACACCAGAGCGAAGGTGCGCAGGCCGGCTTTTGCGGAAGGGTTGCGCTCACGTTCCATGCCAATGAGCAAGCCGATGGCAAGGCTGGTCAAGAACTGGGGCAATGTTTCGATACCATTTCCTTGTAGTCCACTGATGTCCATGTTTCTTTCACCTCATGAGCAATGACGAACGATGAGTTGGAGATTCTCGTTGCCATTGTATTCGTTGATGCTCAAACTGAACACAGCATGGATGCTTTCCGGCAAGGGTTCGGTCGAAAAGAAGTGGATCGCTTCGATATTGCCCGCACTTGTCCCCAGTTTCAATTTAAGGTGTTTTTCGCCAACGATGCGTTGACTGATCACACGAAATTTCCCTTCGAATAAAGGCTCTGGAAATCCTTGCCCCCACACTTGCTGTTGCAGTTCCTTCGCGATCCCCAATGTGAATTCGTCTGCATTCAGTGTTCCATCGGTGACGGTAGTCTTCACCAGTGCTTCTTTGCCGATCAATTCCTGCGCCACGGCTTCGAATGCATGACGGAATCCATCCAAATCTTCATCGCGAATGCTCAGCCCTGCAGCCATGGCATGACCGCCGAATTTTAAGATCAGATGAGGGTGTCGCTTTGAGACCAGATCGAGTGCATCGCGCAGATGCAGTCCCGCGATACTGCGACCGGAACCTTTGATTTCGCCATGGGTTGAATGCGCGAAAGCGATCACCGGACGATGGAACTTGTCTTTCAAGCGCGAGGCCAGAATGCCGATCACACCTTGATGCCAGTCCTCGTTGAACAGCGTAAGTGAATTGCTGTCTGCGGGGTCAAAGGTGTCAAGCGCTGACAGTGCAGTGTCTTGCATGTCTGCTTCGATACTTCGACGCTCGTGGTTCAGGGCATCTAGTTTGGCCGCAATCTCACTTGCTTCACTATCGTCGTCAGTGAGCAAGCAGCGTATTCCCAGACTCATATCGTCCAATCGACCTGCCGCATTCAAGCGCGGGCCGACGACGAAGCCCAATTCGTATGATGAAATTTGTGAAGTTGCCTTGCGTGCCACTTGCAACAATGCGCGCATCCCAGCATTGCACCGTCCTGCACGGATACGTTGCAGACCTTGTTGGACGAGGATGCGGTTGTTGCCGTCTAGTTTGACTACATCCGCCACTGTGCCAAGTGCGACGAGGTCGAGCAGATTGCCTAGGTTGGGTTCGGATTTACCATCGAACACACCACGTTTGCGCATCTCTGCGCGTAGGGACATCAGCACGTAGAACATCACGCCGACGCCGGCCAGATTCTTACTTGGAAACTCACAACCTCGTTGATTGGGGTTCACGATGCACTCTGCATCCGGCGTCGTATCACCAGGCAGATGGTGGTCGGTGACCAATACTTGCATGCCTAGGCGGTGTGCTTCTGCGACTCCTTCTACGCTAGCGATACCGTTGTCCACGGTGAGCAAGATATCTGGCTCAGATTGTTTGGCGAGCCGAACGATCTCAGGAGTTAATCCGTAACCGAACTCAAAACGATTCGGCACGATGAAATCTACGCGAGCACCCAGTGCGCCCAAGCCGCGCACCCCCACGGCACAGGCCGTTGCGCCATCCGCGTCGTAATCCGCCACGATCAGTAATTTTTTCTGTTCGATGATGGCATCAGCCAGCAGGCAGGCCATCTTTTCCGCATTCATGAGTTTGCTGAAGGGAAGCAGATGTTGGATGTCGGTATCCAGCTCCCCAGCGTTCTCTATACCTCTTGCAGCATAGATGCGCGCCATCAGCGGCGCGATGCCGGAGGCTTCGAGTAGTGCCGCAGTGGCTGGGGAAAAGGGGCGTTGGATGATCTTACTCATAGTCGCGCAAGTGTAGCAGAGGGGTGGTCGTCTTTTGAGGTCAGTTCGGGTAGAATGCCGCCCACTTTTTATACGACACAGGCATTCATCGTGGCATTGATAGTTCAGAAATACGGCGGCACTTCCATGGGTAGCCCCGAGCGCATCAAGAACGTTGCGAAGCGCGTCGCAAGATACAAGGCGCAAGGTCATCAAATCGTGGTCGTGGTATCGGCCATGAGTGGTGAAACGAATCGTCTGATCGCCTTGGCTAAAGAGATACAAGCGCACCCAGATCCACGTGAACTGGATGTCGTCATCTCCACGGGCGAGCAGGTCACCATCGGTCTGTTGGCGATGGCATTGAAAGATGCTGGGATGGAAGCCAAAAGCTATACCGGCGCGCAGGTGAAGATACTCACCGATAGTGCTTTCACCAAAGCGCGCATCGTTAGCATCGATGAACAAAATATCCGTACCGACCTCGCCAACGGCAATGTGGTCGTCGTTGCGGGTTTCCAAGGCATGGACGAAGCAGGCAACATCACTACGCTAGGTCGCGGTGGTTCGGATACCACCGGCGTCGCTATCGCCGCTGCGTTGCGTGCCGATGAGTGCCAGATCTATACCGACGTGGACGGTGTGTACACCACCGATCCGCGTATGGTGCCGGAAGCACGCCGCCTGAAGAGCATCACTTTCGAAGAGATGTTGGAGATGGCGAGTTTGGGCTCTAAGGTGCTACAGATTCGCTCGGTTGAGTTCGCCGGGAAATATAAAGTCAAATTGCGTGTGCTCTCCAGTTTCACTGATGAGGGCGAGGGTACGCTGATCACATTCGAGGAAGGTAATAAAATGGAACAGGCAATCATCTCTGGTATCGCATTCAACCGCGATGAGGCAAAGATCACCGTCATTGGCGTACCCGACAAACCCGGTATCGCTTATCAAATCCTGGGCCCAGTCTCTGATGCCAACATCGACGTGGATATGATCATCCAAAACGTCGGTACGGATGGCACGACCGACTTTTCCTTCACCGTTCATCGCAATGAGTTCAACAAGGCGATGGATATCCTCAAAAATAAAGTGCAGCCACACATCGGAGCACGTGATGTCGTAGGGGATAACAAAGCTGCCAAGGTATCGGTGGTGGGTGTCGGCATGCGTTCGCATGTGGGTATCGCCAGCAAGATGTTCCGCACGTTGGCGGAAGAGGGCATCAATATTCAGATGATCTCTACCTCCGAAATAAAGATTTCAGTCGTCATCGACGAGAAATATTTGGAGTTGGCAGTACGCGTTCTGCATAAATCTTTCAATCTAGAGCAAGAAGACGCATAAATCGTTTGACCACCTAGGCCCGAATC
>VBWD01000087.1 GCA_006218055.1 Gallionellaceae bacterium | reverse complement strand
CGGTGGCGCACTTTGACCCAACCTGCGCCTGCGTTACCCAACCACTCTAAGCCGAGCTGGCGCGGTGCGATGAATGCCACGGAGGCGCTGTCATCCCAATTGGTGCGAACTGTCGTGGTCTCTGCCATCACGACGACGTAGCGCTTGCTGCTGAGATTGCGCTTCTCGATCCAGAATATCTTGCCACCTGAATCGCGCACCTTGACCCAGTTCTCCAACACGACGATCTGCTCCAGCGGCAAATAGCGCGTGGCGACGAACAATTTGTTCGCTTTGAGGGAATTCGCGTCGTAAAGGATCGCAGGTTCTGCCACCGACACGTACTCGATCGCCACAGCCACGAGCTTGCGCCTGTTGTTTTTGCTGTTGGTAGATGACGTCGAAGTTGATCGGGTTGAGCAGCACTGGTGCAAAACCACCTCGCACAGCAACATCAGACACCACTTCGCGCAGATACGGATAGAGAAGGTTCGGGCACATCACCGCCAGCACGCTTTCCATCTCTTCCGTTGGGATGTTGCGTATCTGGAAGATACCCGCCTGTTTGGCTTCGATAAGGAACATCACCTTGTCTTGCTCTGGCAATTTAGCCGTCACGGTGATGGTCACGACGACCTCGAAGATGCCTTCATCCACGGCCGCCGCTTGTGTTTGCAGTTGTAGATCGATTTGCGGATTGGTACGCTCCAAAAAGATCGCCGGCGCGTTGGGGATCTCCAACGACAGGTCTTTCACATAGAGCTTCTCGATATTGAAAATGGGGGCTGCGGGTGCAGTTGCGGCTTCAGTCATGTCTATCCCTCGGTTATTTGTTCAAAAGTGGCACCAGACCGCCAGCACGATCCAATGCATAAAGGTCGTCGCATCCACCCACATGGGTCTCGTCGATATAGATTTGCGGCACTGTACGCCGCCCTGTCTTGGATTCCATCAATTCGCGTTGCTCTGGAATGAGATCGATACGTATCTTCTCGATCTCTTTCACACCCTTGCTCACCAACAACCTCTCTGCGTTGATGCAGTAAGGACACACAGCGGTGCAATACATCACGACCTTAGCCATGATACTTATCTTTCCAATGGCAAATTGGCTTTCTGCCATGCCATCACACCGCCCGTCAGCAAGTGCGGCTTGAATCCTTGTTTGTTCAAGAACACCGTCGCACCTGCGGCGCGCGCACCACTGCGACATACGACCACGATAGGGCGTTCGCGATATTTCTCCAACTCTCCGATACGATCCT
>VBWD01000049.1 GCA_006218055.1 Gallionellaceae bacterium | reverse complement strand
ATCCAAAAGCTTTACATCGCTTACTTCAATCGCCCAGCAGACCCAAGTGGCCTGGCATACTGGATGGCGCAAAGCTTCACACTGAACCAAATCGCTGACAGCTTCTCCAAGCAAGCAGAATATGCAACAGCCTACGCTGGCAAGACAACAGAAGAAACAGTCAACACCATCTACAACAACCTGTTCGGCCACAAAGCTGACGTAGCAGGTCTGAACTACTGGACAGGCCAATTGTTGGGCGGCAAAGTCACCATGGGCCAAGCAGCCCTGGCGATCCTGGCAGGCGCAACTGGCGCAGACAAAGTTGCAGTTGACTCCAAAGTTGCTGCATCTACATCGTTCACTACAGCGATCGACACCAACGAAGAAATAGTTGCCTACTCCAAACCAGAAAACACTAACCTGGCCAAAGAATGGCTGAGCAAAGTGTTGGATTCCGCAACACAAGCTTCCCAAATCGCCGTACAAGATGCCACACTGGCATCCATCGTCAACGGTGGTGGTGTTAAAGACTTCACACTGACAAGCAACACAGACGTAGCTACAGCTGAAAACTTCACAGCTGGCCTGGTCTACACACCAAACGGTGGTTCCCGTGTTAATGCCCTGCAAGACGAAGACGTACTGACAGGCTCCAACACATCTGCGACTGCCAACAACAAACTGACAGCCACAGTAGGTAACGCCAACGACAACGGCGCACCAATCATCACCCCAACGTTGAAAAACATCCAGACAGCCACGTTCTCCTTCACAGGCTCTGCTGATGCGAACAACATCAACAACAACGCCGTTGTTGCAATCGACTTGCAAGATGGTACAGGCCTCAAAAACATCGCCATCAACCGCGTTGCTTCCACAGCAGGTACTAACACAGCCCGTATTGAAAACATCAAACAAGCTGTAGAAACAATGTCCCTGAGCAACACCAACGCCAACAACGCAGGCGTGGTTGAATTCTCCTTCGGCAATGGCACATTGCTGGGCGCGAACACAGCGACACTGAACCTGTCCGACGTCCAAGTTGGTACAGTCAACATTGGTCAAAACGTTTCCGGCACATCCGCTGCAGGCGTTGCTAACCAAGGTTACGAAACACTGACCATCAACAGCACAGGCAACACCAACAACATCGGCACGTTGAACCTGCCAATGGACACAGGTACAGCAGGCAAAGTTGTCATCACTGGCGACACCAACCTGACACTGGCCCAGACATCCAATGTTGTCAATGGCGTATCCGCTATTGAATCCACCAACTTCTCCGGTGGTATCCTCCAAGCTGCAGGCCGTCTGTCTGCCATTGATGCATCCGCATTCAAAGGCAACCTGACAATCAACCTGGGCAATGGCATCTTCACAACAGGCAAAGCTGACACATCCGGTCAAGTACAAAATGTCACAGTTACTGGCGGTACTGGTGCTGACACATTCTACCTGGCAGACACCATCGAAACAGGTGACAGCCTGACAGGCGGCGACGGCACAGATACCCTGATCATCGTCAACGGTGGCAACATCACAGCCGGTGCAACAGGTTCCTCCATCGTCACTAAAGTAGAAGCCCTGCAAGTGTTGATGAACAATGCAGCCTCCGTAGTTGACTTCGCCAAACTGCCAGACGTGACAGGCGTGACAGTACGTAACGTCTCCAACACCAACGTAGCAGCACCAGCGAATTCTGCACCGCAAGCTGGTACCTCCACGTTCACACTGAACAACCTGACAGTTGGCCAAGCAGCAGCCATCAGCATCCGTCACAGCGACACAGGTTCCAACGCTATTGGTCAATCCACCATCAACGCCAACCTGGCAACAGCCACTGGTGCATCCGACACAGTTGCAGTGACGATTGCTGAAGGTTCCAATACAGACCCACGTTTCAACTTTGTATTGAACACCAACGCAGTAGAAAACATCACCCTGGTTGATGCTGACACAGAATCCAACACAGTTGCTCTGGCCAACGTTGCTGCCCACACAGGCACCATCACCATCGGTACAGCAGCAGGTGCTGGCGCAGCAGGCGGCTTCATCAACCTCGACACAACAGTCGCTGGTAACGGCGGTCTGTATCGTATCGACACAACAGGTGCAGCAGCAGCCAACATCGCTGGCGTACAAGAGTTGTCCCTGACAGCTGGCCAAATCAAACTGGTCGCAGCAACAATTGATGCATCCGCAGAACTGGCTAACGTCAACGTTCGCGTATCCACAAGTGGTGCAGCCAACGGCGCGCAAAACATCAAGATGGGTGCAGGTAACGACACAGTCGTCTTCGACAACATCCAAGACACACGCGCTGGTTTGACCATCTCCGACACCGTAGCCGGTGGCGCAGGTACAGGCGACACACTCGTCATCGACGGCGACCTGACAGGTGCAGCACTGGGCGACACAATCGCACTGGGCGCGTCTGAATGGACGAACGTTTCCGGTTTCGAAACAATCCGCCTGGTTGGCACATCCAACAATGCTGGTGTAGCTGGTGCTGGTAACTACCGTCTGACATTGACCAATGAACTGATCGCTGCGAACAACAACGCAGGCGTTCTGGCCATCGTTAATGACAACGACACAGCCAATGATGCATCCAATGCAGCAGACACAGCTGGTACAGCCATCGAAAGCGCAGCAGTTATCGATGCACGTGCACTGAGCTCCACAAGCCGCTTCAGCTACAACGGCGAAGAAGGTGCAAGCCGCACAGCAGACCGTATCATCTTCTCTGACGCGAACTTCAATGGTACACACGCGATCAACGGTGGTGCAGTTGACAACAACACGACTAACCTGAGCCAAAAGAACGACGACGTTATCGAACTGCGCAATGCAACAAACGCAGCAATCGGTGACTTCAACGGTATCAGCAACATCGGTAACATCGAACTGACTAACGACACAGCAGTCACACAAGTGTCCCAAATCCAGTTGAACGATACGATCGTTGATGCATTGGTTGACGGCTATCAAGCTGCTAACACAACAACGCACATCGAACGTCTGACTATCCGTGCCCTGGACAACATCAACGTTGCTAACGCAACAGTCGGTGTATCTATCGATGCTGGTGCATTGACAGCACAATCTGCTCTGGACGTCACACTGGCCCGTGGCGCCAACTTCCTGAGCCTGGGCGCTGGTGCAGACCGCGTTGTATTGCTGGGTAACTATGTTGCCGGTACATACAACACATCTGAAAACGGTGTTGCTCTGAACGCGCAGTCCACAGTCAATGCAGTTGCTCGCGTTGTCACAGACACGATCAACCTGGGTGCTGGTAACGATACACTGGTCACTTACGGTGCGATCAACCTGGCTGGTGCACAACTGTCCAACATTGAAAACATCACAGCAAACTCTGCTGTTGTAATCACTGCTTCTCAGTACGCTGCTCTGGTTGCTGCTCGTGCTGCTCTGTCCCTGAGCACACCAGTGATCACTTTCACTGGCAATGTTCCACATCAACTGACTATCATTGATGATATCGCTGGCGTGAACAACATCGATCTGTCCCTGATCTCTGTTACTAGCGGCACATTGGTAATCGACACAACGTCTTCTTCCAATGCAACTGGCGGTGGCGTGAACAACATCACTACATCCAATGCAGTGACAGTGTCTGGCGGCGCAACAGTAACAACAGGTGTTGTTGGTACTAACCCAGTCAACGGTGGCGGTACAGCA
>VBWD01000012.1 GCA_006218055.1 Gallionellaceae bacterium | reverse complement strand
TAAAGGCATCCTCGGCGCCTAAGCTTCGTAGATTGGGGCGGGCGCCGGGTAGTAGCGTTGCGCCCTTTCTGCGACTTCTCTTTTAGAGATGGGTTTTTTCACCGCTAAGTTTGTTGGTGTGCGCTGGAGAGATGCAGGCACAGTATTAAGAATCCCAAGAGAATTCCTATCCTCTTTCGTTGAGGAGGATTTTCTGTCCCTAGTCCCCAGATTGTCTCGATTGGCAAGAAGCGGAAGCGCTTCTGTCTTTGCAATCAGTGGATCAGGAAGATCGTCGCCAATCCCAGGAAGATGAAGAATCCGCCACTGTCTGTAATGGCGGTCAACATCACGCTGGCTCCGATGGCTGGGTCGCGCCCAAGGCGCTGCATCAGTAGCGGGATGCCAATCCCCCCCAATGCCCCTAGAGTCAGATTCAGCGTCATCGCGCTCGTCATCACCAATCCTAGCGGTACGCTGTGATACAAGAAATAAGCGAATAGCCCAGCGATTCCTCCCCACACCAAGCCATTCAATCCGCTGATTGCAAGTTCTTTCATCATCAACCTGCGAGCGTTGCTTTGTGTGATCTGACCCAATGCAAGTGATCGGATGATGATGGTGGTGGTTTGATTCGCTGAGTTGCCTGCGATGCCTGCAACGATTGGCATCAAGGTGGCGAGTGCGACGAATTGGACAATAGTGTCTTCGAATTCGCCGATAACCCGGGATGCAAAGAAAGCGGTACACAGATTCAACGCAAGCCAAGCCCAGCGGTTCTTCGCGGACTTCCATACAGATGCAAAAATATCCTCTTCCTCACGCAGACCAGCCTGGTTCAAGATGTCTGTTTCCGATTCCGAACGGATGAAGTCCAGTACGACGTTAACGGTGACTCGGCCAACCAATTTTCCATCCTCATCGACCACCGGTGCTGAAACCAAGTCGTAGCGTTCAAACGCCTGTGCGGCTTGATCTGCTTTTTCTTCGGGATGGAGTTGAATGGTCTCAGTCAGCATGAGTTGGCCAACGATCATCTCTGGTTCGTTTACGACGATCAGATTGATCGGCAACACGCCTTTGAATTTGTCATCGCGATCGACGACGAAGACTTGGTCGGTGTGGTCGGGCAGTTCATCGAAGCGGCGCAGGTAGCGCGACACGACCTCAAGCGTTACGTCCTCACGCACATGCACCATGCTGAAATCCATTAGCGCGCCAACGGAATCCTCTGAATACGACATCGCTGCACGCAACTGTTCTCGCTCCTCGATAGAGAGTGATTTGAACACGTCGCGCATGACGTTCTGAGGTAAATCTGGGGCGAGGTCGGCGATCTCGTCGGTATCGAGTTGTTCTGCTGCTTCGCGCAATTCTTCGCGACTCATCGTGGCGATCAGTGATTCGCGCACCGCATCCGAGACTTCGATCAGGATCTCGCCATCACGATCCGCTTTCACCAATTCCCATACCAGGAGACGCTGCTCGATAGGGAGAGCTTCTAATATGTATGCAATATCGGCGGAGTGAAGTTCGCCTAGTTTTTCGCGCAGTTCCGAGAGGTGGCGTTTATGCAACATCTTATCGAGCAACTCATGGCGTTCATCACGGGGCAACTCTTGGTTGTGGGCCACGGTTTCTACAAGCGCGTGCTTCTCCAGCAGGTGTTGAACCTGCAAGAGATGATCTTGAACGTTCTCGGTGTAATGGTGTTCTGCGGGGGATTCTGTCATCACGAACCTTTGAAGATTGCGAGCTATTTTAAGGAAAATGAGATGATGATGTCAGGGAATCTCGGCGTCTGGCATGCGATCTAGGATGAGGAAGGTCTTTCTGAGCATGCCGGGTGCTTGGCGGTTCCTGTCGTAGAAACGCGGGTTGGGCACCATGGCGGCGAGGCGCGCCGCCTGCTCGGGCGAGAGTTGCGCGGCGCTCACACCGAAATAATGGCGTGCGGCTGCTTCCGCCCCGAACACGCCATTGCCCCACTCGATGACGTTCAAATAGATCTCGAAGATGCGTTGTTTGTCCATCACTGCTTCCAGCATCAGGGTGATGATGACTTCTTCACCCTTGCGCCACGGCGTACGCTTGGTGGAAAGGAACAGATTCTTGGCGAGTTGCTGGCTGATGGTGGAACCACCCGCGACGATCTTGCCCTTCTTCATGTTCTTCTCGTAGGCCTTTTGGATGCCTTCCCAATCGAATCCTTCGTGATCGACGAACTTGGCATCCTCAGACACGATGAGCGCGCGTTTCAGGTTTTTTGAGATCTTGTTGTAGTCCACCCATTTGTGTTTCAACTCGGCATCGGGGTTCTTGTCCTGCATCACCTCAAGGCGGTCTTCCATGAAGGAGCTGGTGGCGGGGTCGAACTTGATCCACCACACGATATGTGCGAACAACCATAGTTGATATAACACCAACAGAGTGAACAGCCAGAACACGATGCGCCAGAAGAGGCTGCGCGGCATCTTCATAGCTTGCGCATCGCTTCGAGGACGGGCCTGGTATCGGGACGCACCTTGCGCCACAGCGCGAACGAGGTTGCCGCTTGCTCGACGAGCATGCCCAGACCATCCGAGACAACACTCGCGCCTTGCGCGCGCGCGAACCGTAAGAAAGGTGTCTCCTTGCCGTACATCATGTCGTAGGCGAGCGCGCCGCGTTTGAACAGGCCATCGGGCAATGGGGGTAACTCATCGGCTAGGCCGCTGGAAGTGGCGTTGATGACGATATCGAAACTGCGGCCGAGCAAATCTTCATAACGTTTCGCGTACACCGTGCCTGCCCCTTCGAAATTGGCAGCGAGTGCCTGTGCTTTCTCAAGTGTGCGGTTGGCGACGATGATGCCAACGCCTGCGTTGAACAATGGCCACATCACACCGGCCGCCGCACCGCCGGCGCCGAGGACGAGCGCATCCTTGAGGAACAGTTTGTATTGCAGGTTCTTCTCGATGTCGGCGAGTAGCCCCACGCCATCGGTGTTGTCACCAAGAATCTCATTGCCCTCGAAGATCAGTGTGTTCACCGCGTTGGCGTCGTTGGCACGGCCACTGCGTTGTGTCGCCAATTGGTAGGCCTCGAACTTGAACGGCACCGTGACGTTGCAACCTTTGTAGCCCTCGGCGCGCAAGCGCGCGATGGTATCGGCAAAGCCATCGAGAGGCGCTTCGATGGCTTCATAGCTGATGTCTTGATTGGTCTGTTGCGCAAACATCGCATGGATGAGCGGCGACTTGCTATGTTTGATGGGATTGCCGATCACGGCATATTTGTCGGTCATATCTATCTACGCGGGCTACGGAAAGTGCGCGGATTATAGCGGGTTAGTTTGGTCGCTTCAGTATCGCCGTCATCAGACCGAGGGTCGCCATCGAACATACGATGGTGACACCCGCAGGCAGGTCGAACCATACCGAGAGCAATAGGCCGAGCCCATAGCCTGCGATTCCGATTGCGGCTGCATAAACTATGCGCTGAGTTTGCATTCTGTAGGTTGCGAGGGCAGGCACGATGAGGCTGGCGAACACCAAGTAGATACCTACCAGTTGCACCGAGGCGGTGACTGCGAGGGCGAACAGACCATAGAAGGCGAAATGACTTTGGCTGGTGCGTAGGGTGCGCCATGCGATGAGCAATGCGGCACTGAGGATGGCAGTACCAATCAGTTGTTCAGTGTTCACCCACAGTATCTGTCCGACCAACAGGTCTTTCAGATGTTCGCCTGCGTGCACATCGTGGCTCATCAGCAGGATACCCAGACTGGCCGCCAAGACGAAGGTGAGGCCGATGTAGGCTTCCTTTACCTCGGGTGCGCTACGCTCTATCCACGCCAACAAGCCTGCGCCGCACAGCGCGCTGCTGGTAGCGATGAGTTGAACAAGGACAGGTTGATGAGTGAATTCGAGTAAGCCTGCAATGACAACACCTAGCCCGGCGATCTGTGCCACTGCAAGGTCGGCGAAGATGACGCCACGTTGCAACACGCGCATGCCGAAGGGGATGTGTGTGGCGAGGATGAGCAGCCCCGCGATGAAGGCGGGGAGGAGGATGTCGAGTTCTAAGCTGTTCATTGCAGCCCTTTCAACAGTCGTGCGATGGTGTCATCGAACAAACCATACAGGTCATTAGCCCCTGTGCTGCCGCCCACCGTGTAAGGAAGCTCGACCACATTGAGATGCGCGCGTTGCGCGATCCATGCCGATGGGCGTGCTCCTTGGTAAGCTGCGCGCAACACCATCTGGGCGGGTTGTTTTTGTAGTGTGTTCAGTATCTGTGAAAGATACGCCGCACTCGGTTCCATCCCCGGCTTGGGTTCCAGTGTCGCGATTTCCTTCAGCTTCAGCCAATCAGTCAGATACGGGAAGCCTTGGTGCTGTACCAGCACGGATGCTCCCTTTAGTGGTGCTGCTTGCTGTTCCCATTTGGCGATGGCTGCGCTCCATTTCGTGTTGAAGGCAGCGAGGCGTTGCTGATAGCCATTCGTATTCGCGCCATCAAGATGTATCAGGCGTTTGGTCAGCGCATCTGCTACCGGCAAAAAATTGCGAGGATCGGTCTGGATGTGGGGATTGCCTTGGGCATGTACATCGCCATCAGCGCGATCCAAGCGTGACGGCACTTCCAACATCTTCACAAATTGCACTGCTTCGAAATAACCCGTGCTACCAACTTGCACTTCATTGTTGCCAGACTCGCGCAACACTACAGGCAACCACGCGACTTCTAATTCCGCACCCGTGCACACCACCAGATTTGCACGGCGTGCTTTGGCAATCAGGCTGGGGCGTGCTTCGACGCGGTGCGGGTCTTGCAATGGGCCAGTGGCGGTATAAATGTTGGCTTTGTCGCCCGCGAGTTCTTGCGTGAGTGCTGCCCATTCCGGTTCACAGGCGAAAACGTTGAGTGCGGCGTGGGCGTTGCAGCTCAACAGTAGCAGCAATATCGCAGAGAGGCTTCTCATGTGTGTCTCCTAGTAGGTATGCGCGCCGTGTGCGCCCAAACTCATGATGTATTGCAGGAAGAATTGCTTGTCGGGCGAACCTTGGCGCGTCCGGTCGTTCGCCACTTGCATGCGCAGGCGCGAGAACTCGCTTGGGCTGTAATCCAGCATCAACGAGGTGCGTGTTGGATTGAAAGCATAGTCGCTGATGACATTGCCTGCATTCAACGCACCGACCTGGGCGACACCGGGAGCAAGGCGGTCACAACGCAGTCCTGCTCTCCAACGCGGAACGAACTGATACACGCTCTGCAAATAGAACCCGCTTTGGGTGACGGAGAAAGTATCGTTCACGTTCACACCCGCAGTGTCGTAAGTCAGATATCCCGTTTCCTTGCGGCTGAAATATTCGCCTTGTAGTTTGAAGTAGCTGTTGCGCATGTTGCCGTCGGGTGAATATTTCCACACGAAGTCCAGCCCCGTCGTTTGGCTGTTGCCAGAGAAAAGATCGGTCACCGGGCTGCCATTCACATCGGGCACGCTCGTGCTTTCAGCAGCGACACGTTTTGTTTGATGTAGCGACGCACCCACGCGCCAGCTATGTTCGATGCCGATGTCGTCCCCGATGTGTGCGAACAGCACACCCGCACCAATGCCGTTGCGCACCGTGTCTGTACCGGGGAAGCCGCGACCGCGTCCGATTTCGCCACCCAACTCGATGAAGGTCTCGGCCGGTGCCAGCCACTTCAATTGCACCCCATCCTCGCCCAGTTGATTGCCCCAGAACGTGGCGTAGACCAGAGGCTGATCGACGAAATCCCAAGCGTGTGCGTGTTGCTCGTTGAGATAACCCAGACCGGAAAAGAAGCGTCCGAATTTGAGATTGAATCCGTCACCCAATGCCGTGGTCTGCACGAATGCGTTCTCCACGCTGATACCGCCCGCAGGGTCGAGCGCCAAGGTGGCTACGCCGCGATATTCAGGGTCGATGCTGGCCGAAATTCCCATCTCCGATTCGCCCAGGTTGAAGCCTTGTTCGTGACCGGGATTGGGATTCATGGCGAAACCTGTGGCAGGAATAGCAGGGCCGCGCTGCACGCTGCCGTAAGTGCCAGACAAGATGAGCGAGAAGGCTGGGTTGAAGCCGTTATCAAGATTGCCCGTGTTGGCGGCGAATGAGGATGCGGATTGAAACAACATGGCGGCAATCGCCGCACTGGTGGAAAGTTCTTTAAGCATTTTTTATTCCGTAATGAGAATAGAAAGACACGCACCATGCGGTACGTGAATTTGAAATCAAATTAGGCGGAGTAAGGTGGGGCGCGTGCCGCGAATGCGGCGAAGGTGGAGGAGTGGAAACTTGAAGTGTGTGCATAGCCGACAGCGTTGTTTGATGCATCGACATCAAAGTGAAAGTTGTTACTGCCAACCGCGCTGCCGATATGCGCATAGGCGGCACACAGTTCGCACTGTGTATCGTGCGGCAACGATTGGTCTTGCGATTGCCCCGCCAGCGAATGCGAAATGCCGTGTGACATCGCGCCTTGCTGGGCGAACAGCAAGGTGAAGACGAGCAGGGCTAATTGGACGGTCGAGCGCAACATGGCGCGGATGATAACGGTATTTGCTGAATGAGCAAAACGGGTCATTCAGCCTCAAGCTGTTCGTTGGTGGTGAAGGTCCAGGTGCGGGTGATGCTGAGGATGTCGGTCTCTTTGCGGATGTCCGGTGGGAACGGTGCATAAGGCGCGGCGAGTTTGACGATGCGTTGTGCGGCGGCATCGAGGATGCGTTGCCCCGATGATTTGTTGATCTCGATATTTTCTATGCTACCGTCGGAGCGGATATTCACTGTGAGTTGTAGTTTGCCGTAGATCTTTTGACGGCGTGCCGTTTCGGGGTAGTTCATATTGCCAATACGTTCCACCTTGCCGCGCCAGTCTTCCACGTATTGTGCGTAGCGATATTCTTGGGTGCGTGCGCCGACGTGCTTGCGCTTGGGCATCTTCTCGTACAGGGCGATGTTTTTGCTGATTTCGGCTTCCAAGCGTGCGATCTCGAGTGAGCGTTGCACGAGGTCTTGTCCGTTGATTGTACTGTCCACTTCTTGTGTCACGGTTTTCTTTTGTTCGACGGTGTAGTCGCTCTTGGCTCGTGTCAGCAGACGTTTCACCTCTTGTTCCAGCGCTTTCACTTTTTGAGTGGCTTGTTCTGGCGTGAATTGCTGGGCATCGCCCAAGATGGGGAAGGGAGTGCCTGCATGGCGGTCATCTTCCGTGTTGCCGCCGCCGTCGAGGTTGTTCTGTGCGTATGCCTGAGCCTTACTTGGTTTGTTCTTTGATTTGCTGTTGACCAGCGTGACTTCCAGCGGCTCCAGCGTCTTGGCGAGTTTAGCCGCATCCGGCATGTCGAAAGCGATGCCGAAAATGATGAAGGCGTGGAAGAAGAGCGAGAAGGAGATGGCGAACGACAAACGCTCTTTTACCAGCAACGTCTTGGCGATCAGCCTCTTCATGCAGGCGTTTCCACTTGCGCGACGTAGCGCGCTTCAAAGTTCAGATCGAGCAGGTCGATGTTGACTATCTCTAGTATCACCTTCGTGTTGGCAGGCAGTTCGGGAATGGATGGAACACGACCAACCAGTGGTATGTCGCCGATCTTGACGAGGTTCTCACGCAATAACAGGGCCTCGATCTGTGTGATCTTCTCTTGTTGTAACCAGCGCAAGCACCAATAACGTTCCATGCCGCGTTGGAATTCGTTGTAGGTGGTGTAGGCGGTATCGAAGTCGCGCAGGATGGCGAACAGCGCCGTGTCATTCTTGGCATATGCCGGTGGCTCACCGCGCAACACGCTGATGAGTTGGCGTTGATTCACCAAGTCCACATAGCGTCGTAACGGTGAGCTGGACCATGCGTAATGCGCCACACCCAGGCCCTGATGCGGTGCGGCCACGGTACTCATCTTCACCTTGCCGTTGTTCTGCGTGCGATAGATACCGGGCACCTCGTTGTCATCCAGCAACTTGCCCCACATGCTGTTGGCGAGGATCATCAATTCAGAAACCACCTTGTCGATGGGTGAACCGCGCAAGCGATGACCAATGCTGACGTGGTCGTTCTCGATGTGGAAGGTGTAGTCGATCTGCTGGTTGCTGTTGTCAGATGACTTGCCGCGTACCGCTTCTAGCTTGTTGGCAAAGTCGAACAGCAGCTTGAGCTCGGGGGCGTAGGCGTAATCGAGCTTGCCCGCCGCCAGTGTCTCTTCGTTGAATAAAGGCTCCAGTGTGTCGTGGCGCAAATTCGCTGCGATGTGCAAGCGCTCGACGCGGCTCTCGCTGTTCGTCACCGCCAATGTCGTCGCATCCACACCCACGTAGAGCGACAACGCAGGGCAGACCTTGTCCGCACACAGCGTGAAGGCCTGCACCACGTTGTCCGGCAGCATGGTGATCTTGTCGCCCGGCATGTACACGGTGGACATGCGTTGCGCGGCGATCTTGTCGATGTCCGAATCCAGCGGGATGCCCAGCGAGGGGGCAGCGATGTGGATGCCGATGCGCCAGCTGCCGTCTGCCAGTTTTTCGATGGAGAAGGCATCGTCGATCTCGGTGGTGCTGGCATCGTCGATGCTGAAGGCGTTGACTTTAGCCAACGGCAACTCGGGATGTTCTTCCACCGTCACTTCGGGGAAGCCAACACCGCGCGGGAAGTTCTCGAACAGGAACTTGTTCAAGTGGAAATCGCGGATGGAAGGGAGTGCGCCGCATTTCTCTAGCAGATGCGCGGCAGAAAGATGGGTAGCAGCACAAGCGGCCTCCACTGCTTTGACCTCGATGGTGTTGCGATCCGGCTTGTACAGGATCATCGCCAGCTTGTCGGCGAACTCGGCGGGCAGTTGGAAAGCGATCAATTGCTCGATGTAACGCGCTTGCTGTTCGGCTTGCAGACGTTTTTTCTCAGCACTGGCGAGTGCGGATTTTAGCGCGTCAGGCGGGGCGGCCTTGTAGCGACCTTTGCCCTTCTTGTAGAAGTGCATGGGTGAGCCATGCAAGCGGATCAATGCCCCTGCGGATTCGATGGGGTCGGGGGCGTGGCCGAAATATTCTTGTGCCAGTACGCCGAACTCGAATTCGTCCGGTGGCGAGGCTTCCCACAGGAAATCCACGTCGATCTCGGCGGCCGTCTGCTCCGCCTGCGCCAGAAATTCGGACAGGCCGGGCTGGGCGAAGCGCAACATCACATTGGCGGATTTGATCTTGCTGCGTTTGCCGTGGGTGTTCTCGACCTGCAGGGAGGTGGTGTTGTCGGCGAGGATGTTGCCGACCTTGAAACCGCCGTCTTCTTCGTAAAAGATGTTCATGGGGGAGTGCTGGAAAAATTGCGGCGGATTATAACCCGCGTACCTGCGGCTGAACTTCCTTCGTGATAGTCTGTCTGTGCGTCACCCCCGCTATAAAGGGGCAAGCTAACCAGACTAGGAGTCACACCATGAAAGTATTCGCTACATTGATCGTTGCAGGCGGTCTGCTCGTCGTCGCCCCTTTGGCGCAAGCGTGTCCGGCTAAATTTCAGGGGCAGCATGAGGGACCATGTCTGCAAGAGTTGGATAAGAACAACGATGGTTCGGTCAGCAAAAAAGAATTTGAGGCGTTCCATTCCGCGCATTTCAGGGAAATGGATGCCAATAAAGATGGCAAGCTAACTGAAAGTGAGATGGATGCAGGCATGGGGATGGAACCTCGCCCCATGAAAAAGCTTGGCCAAGATCCGTTCGACAGACGCTTTAATGAAGTGGATATCAATCACGATGGCGGCTTGAGCAAGGACGAGGCCGAGATAGGAATGCCGATGTTGTTCAAGCGTTACGAAGAGATTGATGCCAACAAAGACGGCAAGATGACCAAAGAAGAAGTCATTGAGAATATGAAGAAGGTGCATGAGAATGCGCCTGCGCCCCATGGTATGGGAATGGGTAGGCCCGAACAGAAGTAAGCGTTATGGACAAACAGAAGGCTTGCAGTGATGCAAGCCTTCTGTTTGATGCTGGAAGCGATTACTTCAGGATGAAAGCAACCATTGCCTTGATGTCTTCATCACTAGCCTTGGCGGGTGTTGCTGGCATTGCCATCGAGCCGAACGCGCCAGAACCACCTTTACGAACTTTGGCAGCCAGTTTGTCTGCAGCAGTCGCATCGCCTTTGTACTTTTCAGCGATTGCCTTGATGCCGGGGCCGACCGTCTTTTTCTCGGCATGGTGGCAGGTGCCGCAATTGTGCTTCTTCATCAGAGCTGCGCCGTCATCGGCCAAAGCGGCATTGGAAAGCAAAAGACCTGCAGTCAGCATCAATACGTGTTGCACTTTCATGGTGACACTCCTTTTCTACGTTAAACAAATCTTTGCGGGGATTCTACGCTCTAAAACGTGCCGTGTTCACCCCGGTTGACGAGTAACCGAGTATTTGGGTCGGACGTGCTTGCGGTGTTACCATTCGCGCGAATTTTTTTGCAAGGAAGAATCATGGCTGGACATAGTAAATGGGCGAACATTCAGCATCGCAAAGGCGCGCAGGATGCCAAGCGAGGCAAGATATTCACACGCTTGATCAAAGAGATCACCGTGGCGGCGAAGCTGGGCGGGAGTGATCCCGATATCAATCCGCGTCTGCGCTTGGCGATGGAAAGAGCCTACGACCAGAACATGCCCAAGGACAACGTCGAGCGCGCCATCAAACGCGGTGCCGGTGAATTGGACGGTGCCGACTACATGGAGCTGCGCTACGAAGGCTACGGCATCAATGGAGCGGCAGTGATGGTCGATTGCATGACCGATAACAAGACGCGCACTGTGGCGGATGTGCGTCACGCCTTCACCAAATATGGCGGCAATCTGGGTACGGATGGTTCGGTCGCCTTCTTGTTCAAGCACTGCGGATATATGGTGTTTGCGCCAGGTGTGGATGAGAGCGCCTTGATGGAGGTGGCGATCAATGCGGGCGCGGAAGACATCATCAATAACGACGATGGCAGTATCGAAATCATCACTGCCCCTTACGAGTTCGTGAACGTGAAGCAGCGCTTAGAGGCGGCTGGTTTTAAGCCCGAGATGGGGGAAGTCACCATGCGTCCCGAGACTGAGGTGAGTTTCACTGGAGACGATGCGGTGAAGATGCAGAAGCTGTTGGATGCACTGGAAGATTGCGACGACGTGCAGGAAGTCTATACAAGTGCGGTGATTGAGGAATGAAAGGCAGGATTGAGGGCTTAGGATTGAGGAGCGAGGGGTAACCCGCAGCTTCAACGTGCAATGCCGACCCATTCAATTCTCAATCCTCAATCCTCAATCCGTATCCTAGGCAGCGCCCCCGGCCTGCGCATCACAGGTTTTAGTTCCGACATAACTTGCATGCGCAAGTTAGTCTGCACTGAAACCCGTCACCTGTATTTCAGTTTGGGGTGCAGCTCGTGGCAATAAGGATATTGGGCATTGATCCCGGTCTGAGAGTGACGGGTTTTGGGGTCATAGACAAAGAAGGTCAGCAACTGCATTACGTCGCCAGCGGTTGTATCAAGACGCCTGACGGTGAGTTGCCGGAGCGTCTGAAGGTCATCTTGAGTGGTTTGGGCGAGGTCATCGCCCAACATCAGCCGCAGCAAGTGTCTATCGAGAAGGTGTTCGTGAACGTAAATCCACAATCCACTTTGTTGTTGGGGCAGGCACGCGGTGCCGCCATCTGTGCGGCAGTGCAGGCGAACCTGCCCGTGGCCGAATATACGGCATTGCAGGTGAAGCAGGCGGTGGTGGGTAACGGACATGCGAGCAAGGAACAGGTGCAAGCGATGGTGGTGAGGTTGCTGCAGCTGTCTGGCACACCGAGTCCCGATGCGGCAGATGCCTTGGCGGGGGCGATTTGTCATGCGCACAGTGGAATGGGATTGGGCGCGTTGGCGACCAAAGGGTTTCGTGTCAAAGGCGGGAGGTTGGTGTGATGCAGCCCATGGAGCCGACACTCACTGCTTTCCAAAATCCATTGGCACGTTATTTTGCGGCGACCCGCCCTGCATTCATCACGGCTAGTCTGATGGCGGCGCTGCTTGGTTTGGCTGTGGCGTGGCATGCCTCACTCGAATTCGATGTGACATTGGCAATCGTGACGGTGTTATTCGCGCTGTTGGCGCATGCTGGTGTGAACGTGCTCAACGATTATTACGATGCACTGAACGGTACGGATGCGCAGAACGTCGAGCGTATTTTTCCGTTCACGGGTGGGAGTCGCTTCATTCAGAACGGTGTGCTGAGTTTGGCGCAGACGCGTAATTTTGGTTTTGCGCTATTGGCAGCAGTCGCGCTGGCAGGCTTGTGGCTGATGTCGCGTTCTGCACCTCAGCTGCTGTATGTGGGATTGGTGGGACTATTCATCGGTTGGGCTTATTCGGCGATTCCGTTCAAGTTGAATAGCCGTGGATGGGGTGAGTTGTGTGTGACGGCGGGGATATTGTCCATCACAGTGGGAACGTATTTTGTGCAGAGTAAAAGCTACGATGTCGCCCCATTCGTGGCGGGCTTGTCCTACGCATTACTGACGATGAACTTGCTCTACATCAATCAATTCCCAGATCGAACCGCAGATACGGCGGCAGGTAAGTTACATTGGGTCGCGCGATTGGATGTGCAGCATGCGCGCTGGGGATATGTGCTGATCGTGGCATTGGCTTATCTATGGCTGCTGCTGAGCGTGGCGCTGGGCTGGTTGCCGTTGCTGGCGTTGTTGGCACTGTTTGCCTTGCCATTGAGTGTGAGGGCGGCGCGTTCCTTATTGCGCCACGCGGCGCAACCGCAACTGTTAGGCGATGCCATCAAAGCAACTATCGCTGCGATGATGGTGCATGGCGCGCTGTTATCGTTGGCATTGATATTGGGGTAAAAGAATGATCGGTCGATTGAGTGGCACATTGTTAGAAAAGAACCCGCCGCAGATCGTGTTGGACGTGCAGGGGGTTGGTTACGAAGTGGACGTGCCGATGAGCACTTTCTACAACCTGCCCGCGCTCAACGAAAAAGTGGTGCTGCACACGCAACTCATCGTGCGTGAAGATGCACACCTGCTGTTTGGTTTTTTGACGCACGAGGAGCGCATCGCTTTCCGTCAATTGCTCAAGATCAGCGGCGTCGGCCCCAAACTCGCGCTCTCTGTTCTGTCCGGTTTGAGCATCGCCGACCTAGCGGCAGCGGTGGCGAACAAGGATGCGAACCGACTCACCAAGATACCCGGCGTGGGCAAAAAGACCGCCGAGCGCCTGTTGCTCGAATTGCAAGGCAAGTTTACGGCGAGCGGCGTAGGTTCTGCACAAGGTGCAGCAACTACATCATCCAGCAACGATATCGTCAACGCTTTGCTGGCATTGGGCTACAACGAGAAAGAAGCCGATTGGGCGGCGAAGCAATTACCCAAGGACGCCGACGTCTCGGGCGGCATCCGCCAAGCGCTTAAGTTATTATCCAAAGCATGATCAAACACGACGACCTGACCGCTGAGCCACGCATCATTTCTGCCGCGCCCGCCTCGCAACAAGAGGAGGCACTGGAGCGCGCGTTACGTCCCAAGCAACTCGATGAATACGTCGGACAAGAGAAGATACGCGGGCAGTTGGAGATATTCATCCAAGCCGCGAAACAGCGTAAAGAGCCGCTCGATCATGTGCTGCTATTCGGCCCGCCCGGGTTGGGCAAGACGACTTTGGCGCAGATCATCGCGCGCGAGATGGGGGTCAACATCCGTCACACTTCCGGCCCGGTGCTGGAGCGTGCGGGCGATCTAGCGGCCTTGCTCACCAATCTCGAACCCAACGATGTGTTGTTCATCGATGAGATCCATCGTCTCTCACCCGTCGTCGAAGAGATCCTTTATCCCGCGCTGGAGGACTACCAGATCGACATCATGATCGGCGAAGGGCCGGGCGCGCGTTCGGTGAAGATCGACCTGCCGCCATTCACCTTGGTCGGTGCGACCACTCGTGCAGGTATGCTGACCAATCCTTTGCGCGACCGCTTCGGCATCGTGGCGCGATTAGAGTTTTATACCGCGCAAGAATTACAACGCATTGTCACGCGTTCTTCTGGCTTGTTGGAGTTGCCCATCTCGCAAGACGGCGCGCTAGAGATCGCCAAGCGTTCGCGCGGTACACCGCGTATCGCCAATCGCTTACTGCGCCGCGTGCGCGACTTTGCCGATGTAAAAGCCGATGGCAATGCGACACGTGAGGTGGCGGATGCCGCGTTGACCATGCTCGATGTGGATTCGCAGGGGCTGGACGTGATGGACAGAAAATTGTTGCAGACCGTCATCGAAAAGTTCATGGGCGGCCCTGTCGGCGTCGACAATCTCGCCGCCGCCATCGGCGAAGAGCGCGACACCATCGAAGACGTCATCGAGCCCTATCTCATTCAGCAAGGCTATTTGCAACGCACACCGCGTGGACGTATGGCCACGGCGAATGCCTACCAACATTTCGGACTCATCCAACCGCGCAGCGCAGGCAATAACAAGGGGCTGTGGGATGAGTAAGCACAAGGTCTTCTCTTGGCCTGTGCGTGTGTATTTTCAGGATACCGACGCGGGCGGTGTCGTTTATCACGCCAGTTATGTGAACTTTATGGAGCGTGCACGCACTGAGTGGTTGCGCACCTTCGGTTACAGCAATGCGGGATTGATGCAGCAACTGGGCGTGGTGTTCGTGGTGCGTTCGATGAAATTGGAATATCTGAAGCCGGCGCTGCTCGACGATATGTTGACGGTGACGGCACAAGTGAAAGAGATCGGGCGCAGCCGCATCACGTTGGTGCAGACCGTGAAGCGTGATGATGAGTTGTTGACCGAAGGTGAAGTGCATCTGGTGTGTGTGAACGTGGAGACCTTCAAGCCGGTGAGCGTGCCTGATGTGTTGAAAAAACAGTGGGATTAGCCATATGAATATTCTGCAAGACCTTTCATTCTTCCATCTCATCGCCAACGCCAGCTTGCTGGTGCAGATGGTGATGGGCTTGTTGTTGTTCGTGTCGCTGATGTCGTGGTGGTACATCTTTCAAAAGATGTTCGCGGTGCGCGCTGCGGTGAGACAGACTCGCGATTTCGAAGAGGCGTTCTGGAACAACCCGAATCTGGTGACTCTGTATCAACAGGCGAGTAGCAAACTACGCCATGACCAAGGTGCGTTGGAGCAGATATTCGCCGCAGGCTTCACGGAGTATGTGAAGTTGAAGAAGACGCACGGGGTGGATAGTGCGGCAGTGATGGACGGTACGCGCCGCGCCATGCGCGCACGTTTCCAGCGCGAGATGGATCATCTTGAGCTGCATCTTTCGTTCTTGGCGACAGTCGGGTCTGTCAGTCCTTACGTCGGCTTGCTGGGCACGGTATGGGGCATCATGAATGCGTTCCGTGGTTTGTCCAGCGTTGGGCAGGCGACCTTGGCGCAAGTTGCTCCGGGTATCGCCGAGGCGTTGGTGGCGACGGCGATGGGTCTATTCGCCGCCATCCCTGCGGTGGTGGCATACAACCGTTATGCACGTGATATCGATCGTTTGGCGACTCGCTTCGAGAGCTTCACCGAAGAATTCTCCAACGTGTTGCAGCGCCAACCCTAAGGTTCAGTAACGATGAGATCGTATCGTCGCACCCGCAACCGCTTGATGAACGAGATCAACGTCGTGCCATACATCGACGTGATGCTGGTGTTGCTCGTCATCTTTATGGTGACTGCGCCGATGATGAATCCGGGGCAGATCGATCTGCCGAGCGTGGGTAAGTCACTTACGCCACCCGTTTCGCCACTCGAAGTCATCATCAAGAAAGACACCACGCTTGCGTTGCGTGACCACAGCAAAGGCGAGGTGGAAGTGCCTGTGTCGCGTGACGAGTTGGCTGCAACGATCAAGAAAAAAGTCGCCAACAATCCAGAACAATCCGTCGTCATTTCAGCGGACAAAAAAGTGCGTTATGAAGAAGTGGTCGAGGTGATGGATATGCTGCAACAGCACAACATCAAGAAGATCGGTCTGCTTACCAAGGCGAGATGAGTCACGCGCTAACCTACCAGGAACCCTATCGAGTGCCAGCCGGCTTGCTGGCACTGGTAGTTCATGCGGCTTTCATTGGACTATTGGTGATCGGTGTGCGTTGGCAATCGCAGCCGCCGGAAGATTTTTCGGTTGAACTATGGGACAGCCTGCCTGTCGTAGAGCCGCTGCCGGAGCCGATTCCCCCGCCCGCTGCCGAGCCAATACCCCCAGTCGAGGCGAAAGTGGAGGCGCCACAAGCGAAGCCAGCGGACATCGAGCTGCGCGAGAAAAAGATCAGCAAGGTCGAACCCTCCAAGCCGACTGCGAAAGAATTGAAAGAGCGCAAGCAGGCGGAAGAGCAGCGTCTGCTTGGGGAATATGCCGAGAAGCGTCGCTTGGCAATGAAAGAGACGATGCGTGCCGAGATCGCGGCGGCAACGTCGGCGGAAGTGGGGCGTTTTCAGGACATGATACGCAGCAAGATACGGCGCAACATCGTGGGAATCCCGCCCGATCTTCCGGCGGATGCGAAGGCGGAGTTCAAGGTGACGATGTTGCCGGGCGGAATGGTGCTGGATGTGCAGTTGGTGAAGACCAGCGGCAATCGCGCCTATGACGATGCGGCGGAGCGCGCCATCTACAAAGCGCAACCGCTACCGTTGCCGACAGATGTTGGGTTGCAAAAGATGTTCAGGGAGCTACGCCTGACGATCAAACCACAGGAATAAAAATGCTTCGAATCTTTTCTTTTTTCTTGTTCATTTGTCTTGCTCAATTCGCACGCGCTGAATTGAGCATCGAGATCACCGGGGCGGGTGAGCATCAGACGCCTATCTCGGTGCTGCGCTTCACGGGCGAAGATGATACGCAGCGCATCAGCGAGGTAGTGGCGAACGATCTGGCGCGTACGGGGTTGTTCAAGCTGATCGATCCTGCTGGCAGAGCGCCGCGTGATGCAGGCGCGGTGAAGTATGCAGAGTGGAGTGGCGTCGAAGCATTGCTCATCGGCTCAGTTACTCGGCAAGAAGGTGACAAGCTCGTCGTTACTTTTCAACTGGTAGATACGGTGCGTCGTAGTGAACTATTGAAGCTGACTGTCTCGTCCAAAAAACAGCAGTCGCGTGCCATCGCGCACCACATCGCGGACATGGTTTACGAAAGACTCACTGGTACACCTGGGGTGTTCAGCACGCGCATCGCCTATGTGAATCGCAACGAAGGGAATTACCGCCTGGTGGTGGCAGATAGCGATGGTTACGGCGAACAAGCTTTGCTGAATTCGAAAGAGCCCATCATGTCACCCGCGTGGTCGCCTGATGGGGCGAAGATCGCTTACGTTAGCTTTGAGCAGGGACGGGCCATGGTGTTCGTGCAGACCTTGAGTACCCGTGATCGTGTGCTGATGGCAGCGTTCCCCGGTAGCAACAGCGCACCTGCATGGTCGCCTGACGGTCGCCAGCTCGCCTTGGTGTTGACGCGAGACGATAGCTCTCAGCTCTATCTGGTCGGAGTGGATGGATCGAATCTTCGCCGTATCACCTTCAGTGACACCATTGATACTGAGCCGACTTTCTCGCCGGATGGAAAATCTTTGCTGTTCACTTCGGACAGAGGGGGTTCACCGCAGATATACAACATGTCGGTAGAGGGCGGGCGTGCCACGCGCTTGACTTTTGAGTCGGGCAATAGTTTTTCGCCAAGGTACAGTCCGGATGGCAAGAACGTCGTCTATTCACTGTATTCGGCGGGTAGTTCCGCCATCGTGGTGCATGATTTGGAAAGTAGGCAAATCCAATATCTGACTTCGAATGCGCGCGACAAAAACCCCAGCTACGCCCCCAATGGCAAACTGGTGCTGTTCGCTACAGAGTACTTGGGGCGTGGTATATTGGCGACCGTTTCAAGTGACGGGCGTGTGAAGCAAAAAATGGTTGCCCAGAGTGGGGATATTCGCGAGCCTGTCTGGGGGCCTTTTATCAAAGCGATGAATTGATTGAAAGGGTACGAAATGAATAAACTTATCTTGGGAATGCTTACGGTGTCTGTGCTGGCTGCTTGTTCTAGCCCAGCACCAAAAGAAACCACCTCTACTGCACCTGCCGCACCACAAACAAGCGCTGCTGCAGATACATCTTCCAGTACAGCGGCTGCTACTTCTTCTCAGGCTGCTCCTACTGCAAGCGCAGATACTGCCGCTGCTCAAGCTGCTGCGGATGCCGCTGCGGCCAAAGCCAAGGCGGATGCTGATGCCAAAGCGGCAGAACTCGCGCTGCTCGATAAGCGTACGGTGTATTTCGATTTTGACATCGATGTGTTCCATACGGCTGATAAAGAAATCATCATGGCGCACGGTAAGAATCTCGGCAAAGTCTCTATGCTGAAGGCCCGCGTCACTGGTTACGCAGATGAGCGCGGCAGCAGTGAGTACAACTTGGCGTTGGGTCAGCGTCGTGCCAAGAACACCAAGAAGGCTTTGGTGGCTGCAGGCGCGAAAGACGGCCAACTCTCTACTGTGAGCTACGGTGAAGAGAAGCCAGTTGCTACGGGCCATGACGAAGCAGCGTGGGCACAGAACCGCCGCGCAGAGATCAGCTACGACATCGCCAAGTAAACGTGAATAAAGCTGTCTATTTTTTGTTGTGCAGCTTGTTGATGATAAACAGCCCCGCCCATGCGGGGCTGTTTTCTGATGAAGACGCGCGCAAGCAGATACAGCAACTAGAAGCACGTATCGCCAAGTTGGAGGCGCAGCTTATTGCCGCCGAGGAAGTTAACAAGCATGCCATCAGCTCTATGTTGGACTTGCAGATGCAGTTGGAAGTGCATTCAGACGAACTGCGCAAGGTGCGCGGGCAGAATGAAGAGTGGGCGCATAACCTGCAAGATGTCGAAAAACGGCAAAAAGATTTTTACATCGACTTGGATGCGCGTTTGCGCCAAGTCGAATCGGGTGAGGCGGGAGTCGCTCCTAAGCCAGTAGCCACCAATTTGGTGGATGCTACGAAAGATGTGAGTGCCAACCCTGTGGGTGAGAATCGTGCTTTCGAGGCCGCCTATGGTTTATACAAGGCGGAGAGTTATCAGAGTGCTGCCATCGCGTTCCGCGACTTCACGCGCCAATTTCCACAGTCTGTACACGAGGCCAATGTTTATTACTGGATGGGCAATGCCTATTTCTTATCAGGCGATTACGCCAACAGTCAGGAAAGTTACCAGAATCTTATTACCCGATTCCAAGATCATCCGCGCGTGGCGGAGGCGATGTTGAACACGGCAGAATGCCAAGTCGAATTGAAGTTAAAAACAGCAGCCAAGAAGACGCTCAAGCAGATCATCTCTCAGTTTCCGGGCAGCGATGCGGCAGACAAAGCCAAGAAGCGTCTCGCCACCCTTAAGTAAGTCCACTAGCCCATGCCATCTCTAGCCGACGAATCGTTGCGCATCAGCGAAATATTCTTCTCACTGCAAGGTGAGACAAGCCGCGTCGGTTTGCCCACGGTGTTCGTTCGGCTGACTGGCTGTCCGTTGCGTTGCACCTATTGCGATACCACCTACGCCTTTACGGGCGGACAGACGATGGCCTTGCAATCCATTTTGCAGAAAGTGGCGCAACACTCACCCCGCTTCGTTACGGTGACCGGTGGAGAGCCGTTGGCGCAAAAGAACAGCCTGTTGTTGATGCGTGAATTGTGTGATGCCGGATATGAGGTGTCGCTTGAAACGGGCGGCATGTTGGATGTGTCGATGGTGGATGAACGTGTCGCCAAAGTGGTCGACCTCAAGACGCCGGCATCGGGCGAGATGGCAAAGAATCTTCTGAGCAACTTGGAGCATCTGAATCCGCAGGACGAGATCAAATTCGTGCTATGCGGTGAGGCAGATTATCAATGGGCGAGGCAGATGATGCACGAGCATCGCTTGTCGCAACGATGCGATGTGTTGTTCTCGCCCGCGCAGGGGCAGCTCGCTCCGAAAGATCTGGCTGAATGGATATTGCGCGATCACTTACCCGTTCGCTTGCAGGTACAGTTGCACAAGATTCTGTGGGGAAACGAGGCGGGGCACTAAGGCCACCCCTTAAAATCCAAACTTTAGTTACGACATAACCTCAAAGGTTAGTCTTCACTGAAACTAAGCTTGGTCGCGATACTGTGTTGCTCACAAAAAATTACTCCTTACATATTATGCATATGCGTCGCCGCAATTTTTTGCTCGCGCCTTGTCTTGTTTAGAATTTTGAATTTTTAGAGATGGCCTTAAATATGAAAAGAGCAGTTGTTTTATTGTCGGGCGGTTTGGATTCGGCGACAGTGCTCGCGCTGGCACGCGAGCAAGGGTTCGAGTGCTACGCATTGAGCGTGGACTACGGTCAGCGTCATCATGCCGAATTGGCTGCGGCACAAAAGGTGGCCAGTGTTCTCGGCGCACGCGAACATCGTGTCATCAACATCGACCTCACCGCATTCGGCGGATCATCACTCACGGACAGCAAGATCGCGGTTCCCGAGCATGCCAGTACGGGTATTCCCTCAACTTACGTTCCTGCACGCAACACCATCATGCTGTCGCTCGCGCTGGCTTGGGCCGAGGTGCTGAAAGCGCAAGACATCTTCTTTGGCGTGAATGCAGTCGATTACTCGGGCTATCCCGATTGCCGTCCTGAGTATGTCGAGTCGTTCGAGCGTATGGCGAATCTGGCGACCAAGTTCGCAGTGGAAGGTAAACCACTCACTTTGCACGCCCCTCTGTTGCATTTGAGCAAGGCGCAGATCATTCTGCAGGGTGTTCGTTTGGGTGTGGACTACACGATCACGGTGTCTTGCTATCAAGCTGATGCGGAAGGAAGAGCCTGCGGGCGGTGCGATTCATGCCGTTTGCGCAGCGAAGGATTCACTTCAGCTGGAGTGCCCGATTCCACGCGCTATCACGGGGTGTGATTCGTTTGACAGTCGAGGTCAAACCCGTATAATGCGCGCTCCTTTTTAGGAGGGGGTCGGTAGCTCAGTCGGTAGAGCAGCGGACTTTTAATCCGTTGGTCGCGAGT
>VBWD01000086.1:1453-2379 GCA_006218055.1 Gallionellaceae bacterium | reverse complement strand
TCACCCCAGCATCACTTAACGCATCTACATCCAACCAGTTCACCCCAGCATCACTTAACACATCTACATCCACCCAGTTGATCCCACTGTCACTCAGCACATCTACATCCACCCAATTCACCCCCGCATCACTTAATACATCCACATCCAACCAGTTGATCCCCGCCGTACTTAAATCACCCACACTCACCCAATTCACCCCACTATCACTCAACATATCCACATCCACCCAATTGATCCCCGCATCACTCAACATATCCATATCTATCCAGTTGATCCCCACATCACTCAATACATCCACATCTACCCAGTTGATCCCAGCCGTACTTAAATCACTCACACTCACCCAATTTACCCCAGCGTCACTTAATACATCCACATCCTCCCAGTTGATCCCCGCATCACTTAATACATCCACCTCCACCCAATTGATCCCTGCGTCACTTAAGACATCTACATCCTGCCAGTTCACCCCAGCGTCACTTAACACATCTACATCCAGCCAATTCACTCCTACATCACTTAACACATCTACATCTATCCAGTTCACCCCGGCCGTACTTAAATCACCCACACTCACCCAATTGATCCCACTATCACTCATCACATCCACATCTAGCCAATTCACTCCTACATCACTCAGCACATCTACATCTATCCAGTTCACCCCGGCGTCACTCAGCACATCTACATCCAACCAATTCACTCCTACATCACTCAACACATCCACATCTAGCCAATTGATCCCCATATCACTTAACACATCTAAATCTACCCAGTTGATCCCGGCCGTACTTAAATCACCCACACTCACCCAATTCACCCCCGCATCACTTAGCGCATCCACATCCACCCAATTCACCCCCGCATCACTTAACACATCCACATCCAACCAATTGATCCCTACATCACTTAACACATCCACA
>VBWD01000086.1:0-1400 GCA_006218055.1 Gallionellaceae bacterium | reverse complement strand
ACATCTACATCCACCCAATTGATACCCGCATCACTCAACACATCTACATCCACCCAATTCACCCCCGCGTCACTCAACACATCTACCTCCACCCAATTGATACCCGCATCACTCAACACATCTACATCCACCCAGTTGATCCCGCTCATACTTAATACCCCCACATCTATCCAGTTCACCCCCACATCACTCAACACATCCACATCCACCCAATTCACCCCCCCATCACTCAACATATCTATATCCAACCAGTTTATCCCGGCATCACTCAACACATCCACATCCAACCAGTTGATCCCGGCCGTACTTAAATCACTTACACTCACCCAATTTACCCCACTGGCACTTAACACATCCACATCCTCCCAGTTGATCCCCGCATCACTTAACACATCCACATCTATCCAATTGATCCCTACGTCACTTAAGACATCCACATCCAACCAGTTTACCCCAGCGTCACTTATCACATCCACATCTAGCCAATTGATCCCCGCATCACTCAGCACATCCACATCCACCCAGTTGATCCCAGATGTACTTAAATCACTCACACTCACCCAATTGATCCCCGCATCACTTAACACATCCACATCCTCCCAATTAATCCCCGCATCACTTAACACATCCACATCTAACCAATTGATCCCTGCGTCACTCAGCACATCTACATCCAACCAGTTTACCCCAGCATCACTTATCACATCCACATCCTGCCAATTAATCCCCGCATCACTCAGCACATCTACATCTACCCAGTTGATCCCCGCCGTACTTAAATCACTCACACTCACCCAATTGATCCCCGCCAGTTGATCCCCGCCGTACTTAAATCACTCACACTCACCCAATTCACCCCACTATCACTTAACACATCTACATCCAACCAATTCACTCCCGCGTCACTTAACACTTCCACATCCTGCCAATTTACCCCCGCATCACTTAACACATCCACATCCACCCAGTTGATCCCCACATCACTCAATACATCCACATCTACCCAGTTGATCCCCGCCGTACTTAAATCACTCACACTCACCCAATTGATTCCACCATCACTTAACACATCTACATCCAACCAATTAATCCCTGCGTCACTTAACACTTCCATATCCACCCAATTGATCCCCGCATCACTTATCACATCTACATCCAACCAATTCACTCCTACATCACTTAACACATCCACATCCTGCCAATTTACCCCCGCATCACTTAACGCATCTACATCCAGCCAGTTGATCCCGGCTGTACTCAAATCACTTACACTCACCCAATTGATCCCCCCATCACTTAACACATCCATATCCAACCAATTGATCCCCGCGTCACTTATCACATCTACATCCAACCAGTTCACCCCAGCATCACTTAACGCATCTACATCCAACCAGTTC
>VBWD01000011.1 GCA_006218055.1 Gallionellaceae bacterium | reverse complement strand
CTGAACAGGTTGAAGCTGGAACTGCCATCCGCCATCTTGATCTCGCGCTTACCCCAGCCGCTTTCCAAGGCGGCCTGACCGACGATCAGATGCGCTGGGATACCGGTGGTACGACTGGCTGCCTGCGCATGCGGTTGCAGACGATCGACGAAGGATTGTTGTGTATCTGCGTTGTAGGCTGAAGGGATGGCATTCACGCTAGGCGATGCAGGTGTAGGCGCTGCACCTGGCAATGTACGGCTGAGTTGACGCACCATCACATCGGCCAAGCCGACACCGCGTGTCGACATTTCTTGCGCCAACTGCTGGTCCAACATGCCGGTAAACATCTTGGTCTGCTCGCTATCCATCATCCCGTCTTGCGGCGTCGCCTCGCGCATGGTCTTCAGCATCATGTTGAGGAACACCATCTCGAATTGCTGTGCGGCGACTTTCAGCGCCTTATCGGGCGCTTGCTTGGCTTGATAGCGCAGCTTATCGAGCGACTGCGCATCCGATGCCAGGTTGTTGATGTTGTTTGGAACGATGGACACGATAGATCCTTTAGATCACTTCCAAATCAGCACGCAACGCCCCAGCCGCTTTCATCGCTTGCAAGATGGCCAGCATGTCTTGTGGTGTCGCACCGATGGAGTTGAGCGCCTTCACCACATCGCCCAACGCTACACCGCGTTTCAGTTGCAACAGATTACCGGGAGCGGCTTTGATATCGATGGTGGCATTGGTAACGGTTGCAGTGTCTCCACCCGCCAGTGCATTCGGTTGTGCGACTGCGTTATCTGCACTGATGACGACGGTGAGACTGCCGTGCGCGACCGCGCAATCATCCAATGCAACGTTTTGATTCATCACCACCGAGCCCGTGCGCGCATTGATGATGACTTTGGCACTTGCCAGAGCCGCATTCACCAACACATTCTCAATGCGCGAAATAAACGGGATGCGCGCATTACCTGCCGGAGCTCTTACTTCAATGGTGCGAGCATCTAAAGGATTTGCGATCTCGCTGTCAGGCGAGATGTCACGATTGATCGCATCCGACACACGCGTGGCTGTCGTGAAGTCAGTGGCATTCAATTGCAGATAGATATAGTCTCCCCGTGCAATATCGGTGGGAACAGAGCGCTCGACCGTCGCCCCGCCAGGGATGCGCCCCACATCGAGATGATTGACTTGCGCCTTGGAGCCACCTGCCGCCGCACCTGCACCGCTCACCAACAAGTTGCCTTGTGCCATGGCATACACCTGACCATCTGCCCCTTTAAGCGGTGTCATCAACAACGTACCGCCGCGCAGACTCTTGGCATTACCCATCGAAGAAACTGTGATATCGATGGTCTGCCCCGGACGCGAGAAAGCGGGTAAAGAGGCTGTCACCATCACGGCAGCGACGTTCTTCATCGGTAAATTCGTCCCTGCGGGCAAGGTCACACCGAGTTGCGACAACATGGTCAGCGCGCTCTGCGTAGTCAGTGCCGACTGCTCGCCACTGCCATCCAAACCAACCACCAAACCGTATCCCAGCAACTGGTTCTCACGCACGCCTTGTACACTGGCGAGGTCTTTGATGCGTTCGGCCACAGCATTCCATGAGAACAAGGCGATTAGCAAGGCAAGCAAAAGATTCAGTGATTTGTTCATCATTTAGCACTCCTAGAACGGCAGCACCGTGGTGAAGATGCGTGCGAACATGCTAGTCACATCCGAGCCGCTCAAACCGACTGCGCCTTTGTATTCAAGATGCACGTCAGCCACTTTGGTCGATGGCACGGTATTGCCAGCGCTGATGTCCACCGGATTGACCACCCCAGAGAAGCGCACGTATTCGTTGGTGTAGCGGATGCTGACCTGCTTCTCTCCCGCCACGCGCAGATTGCCATTGGGCAACACTTCGGTCACGGTCGATGTCAGTGTGCCGGAGAAAGTGTTTGCGCCGGAGGCATCCATCTTGTTTCCTGATTTTGCAGTGCTTGAACCCGAGGCTCCCATGGGCATGGCGGGTGTCACGATAGACAAAGAACCGGAATTATCTGAAGTAGTGGCAGACTTGCCCGTAGCGGAAGTCGATTCCACGATGGTGATAGTGAGTGTGTCCCCCACACGACGCGCGCGCCTGTCCTCGAACAATTGCCTGTCACTCACTCCCGCTTGGAAGATGGCACCATTGGCGGGAGCGACGACCGCCGCTTTAGGCTCGGGTCGCACCGTCAAAGGATCTTTGATGTTGGTGGTGGGTACGCAGGCAGTAAGTGCTAATGACACCAGCAGCACCCCCGTTTGATAAAGGGGGAAGCTAAGTGCGTGATCGAATGATTGAGGTGTGTTCATTTACGCCCTCTTATATTTGCGACAGTTTTTGCAACATCTGATCCGAGGTGGTGATGGCTTTGGAGTTGATCTCATACGCACGTTGCGTCTGGATCATGTTCACCAGCTCTTCCACCACGTTCACATTGGATGTCTCGACATAGCCTTGGCTGATGGAGCCTGTGCCGTTGGTACCCGGCACATTGGTGCTAGGCGTGCCTGACGATGCACTCTCCAGATACAGGTTCTGCCCCATGCTCTCCAAACCGGCCGGATTGATGAAGGTCGCCAACTGCATGCTACCGACTTGCACGGGGGCTGCAACACCCGCTTGCGTGATGGTCACTACGCCATCCATACCGACAGTCACCGTTGTTGCATTCGCAGGAATGGTCATCGCGGGTTGCACGATATAGCCATTCGAGGTGACGAGTTGACCTTGATTGTCAGTCTGAAAAGAGCCATCGCGCGTATAAGCGGTCGATCCGTCCGGCATCAACACTTGGAAGAAACCCGAGCCTTGGATCGCCATGTCCAACCTGTTGCTAGTCTGTTGCAGATTGCCTTGGGTGTGGATGCGCTCCGCAGCGACAGGCCGCACGCCCGTACCGATCTGCAAGCCGGAAGGTATCTGCGTCTGCTGTGAAGACTGTGCACCCGGTTGGCGCAGGTTCTGATACAGCAAGTCTTCGAACACCGCGCGCGACCGCTTGAAGCCCGTCGTGCTCACGTTCGCCAGATTGTTGGACACCACGTCCATCTGCGTCTGTTGAGCTTCGAGCCCGGTCTTGGATATCCAGAGTGAGCGAATCATGATTGCGTCCTTTCAAGTGACTTTTGCTTGATTGACACGATACCTAAGACTTGGCAAAACCATCCGCAGAACACAGATGGAAAAACGATTCAATTTCGGATTTAAGGGAGAGACATCTTGCTCACGCGGAGACGCGGGGAACGCGGGGTAAGGGCAATCATACGAACTCTTTATTACTCTGTTTTCCCCGCGACCTCCGCGCCTCCGCGTGAAATGGTTTTCAATCAAGCATTGATATTGAGTAGGGTGCTAGCTTGTTTTGCGTTGGCGTCGGCGTGCTGTAGCAGTTTCATCTGCGTATCAAATTGGCGTGCCAGCGTGATCATGTTGACCATCGCCTCCACTGAATTCACGTTGCTACTCTCAAGATGGCCTGACACCACCGTCACTTTGGCATCAGCCTCGGCAGGGTTGCCGTCACGCGTCCTGAACAATCCATCTTCACCTCGCACCATCTGCGCTTCGGGCGGATTGGTCAACTTGATACGCCCGACGACCACCACGCCCGCCTTTTGACTGGCACTAGGAACAGTGGAGATGGTGCCATCTTTGGCGATAGTGACCTCGGTATCGGGCGGCAGGGTAAGTGGCCCGCCATCACCCAAAACGTTCAAACCGCTGCGTGTCTGCAAGATGCCGCTGGGCAACACTTGGAAGCTGCCGTTGCGGGTGTACGCCTCGTTGCCTTTGCTGTCCTGCACCGCGATCCAGCCTTTGCCGTCGACACCGACATCGAGCACGCGTCCAGTCTGTTGCAAACCTCCGGGCGTGAAGTCTGCGCCCGCCGTCGAATCCACCACAAAAGTACGCGTGGGCAAGCCCTCACCTTGTATCGGTACGGCACGGAAGACATCGATGGCCGCACGGAATCCCGGCGTGTTGGTGTTCGCCAGATTCTGCGACACCGATGCCTGCTGTTGCAGGATGTGCGAAGCGCCGGTCATGGCGGTGTAGATCAGTCTATCCATGTCGATCTCCTTAGATAGGATTTAGGAGCTAGGATTTAGTAAAAACAGAGCGGCTCTCCTCAATCCTCAGTCCTCAATCAGCGTAAGTTAACGATGGTCTGTAGCACTTGATCTTGCGTCTTCACCGACTGCGCATTGGCCTGATACACACGTTGCGCAGTGATCATATTCACCAACTCCGCCGTCAGGTCGACGTTGGCATCTTCTACTGCGGAAGTCTGCAACACACCCAAGCTAGATGAGCCAGGTGCTCCGACCAGTGGCGTGCCTGAGGTTGAAGTCTCGGCCCAGTTATTGGCACCCATCGGTTGCAATCCCTGTGGGTTACTGAAATTCGCCAGCACGACTTGCCCCAAAGTCTTGGCCTGTCCATTTGAATATCGTCCTGTGATGGTGCCATCGGTGCCCGTACTAAAACCGGTCAAGCGCCCCGATGTGTAGCCGTCCTGGGACAATGCATTCACACCAAAGATTCCGCCGAACTGGGAGGTAGAAGCAAAATCAAATGTCAGCGTTTGCGGTGCCGCACCCGCAGGCGTAAATCCCACCGAAACGACTGGAGCTGCAGGTGTCGTCAATACACCGTTCGTTGAAAATGTCATCGGCGACAGCGGGGTTGGCGGAGCTGCACCAACGACTGGCGGCACTAATCCACCATCCACCGTAAGATAAGAATTCCACGAATTGGTATTCGTCTTGACGAAATAGAGTGAAGCCACGTGACTGCGCCCCAAACTATCAAATACAGTCATCGATGTTGAGTTGTTGAAAGTAGTGGAATTAGTCGGGTCAAACACGCCAGCACCGGCAGTAACGACGGGAGCGGCACCAAACAAATTGATCGCTCCCGAACCGGCTGGTGCGGTTATCGTTGAACCCGTACCCCCCGTGGCAGAGGTCATCGTCATAAATCCTGTAGCACCAGGCGTCACCGTGACTGACTTACCTGCGGCAATTAATGCAGCACTACCGTTCACTGCAGTTTGTACTGCTGCGGCCAAGGCTGCAAAAGAGCTATAGGTCGCTGGCGGAATGGTCACAGCGCCAGATGCAGTTCCATCGACAGTGACGCTCAACACATCGTTAGCCGCGGCTGTAATAGTCAACCCAGCCGCCGCATTACCGACCACATTTGCGCGTGTTAATCCGGTCGGGATGGCTAATCTTGAATCAAGATTAAGCCCCGCTGAAATCGCTGCTGTTGATTTGGGTAGCAGATCGGCAGTGGATATTTGCAACTCGGCAGGAGCAGTTGCTACGATAGCCCCCAACGCGTTGGGCAAAAATCCGGTCAGCCTATCTCCCTTACTGGTGACGATATATCCCAGCTTATCCATCTGAAATTGTCCGTTACGTGTATACGAGATCGAGCCATTGTCACTTACTCTAAAGAACCCGTTCCCACTCACCGCCATATCTAACGAGTTGTTGGTGGTGGTGATGTTGCCTTGAGTGAATTGTTGGGCGATGGTGGACACGCGCACCCCGATACCCGCCTGATTGCTTCCACCAACCGAGCTCGCATACACGTCAGCGAATTGCGCTTGTGCACCTTTGAAGCCGACCGTGCTTGCATTCGCAACGTTATTCCCGATCACATCCAGATTCTTGGATGCTGCGTTCAAACCACTTAGTCCTTGTTGGAAACCCATGATCTTCTCCTCGTTACAGTATTTTCTTGATTGAATTCAGGCTGACTTCGCCCAACTGACCAACATTGACCGTGACCCCGCCCTGCGATTGCGCCACGCTATTCACCATCCCATACGACAGTGTCGTCGCATCACTCTTGTTGCCACCCAGTGTCGATACGGCACTGAAAGAATATTTTCCGTCCGTCGCGATACTTCCTGTGTCAGTGCGACCATCCCACTGAATATTTGCAAGCCCACTCTGTTGCGCACCCATATTCAAAGTACGTACGACATTGCCAGAGGTGTCACTGATACTGACCATGAGATTATCAACAGGCTGCGTCAACTCGACTGCCGCATCGCCCTGACTATTTGCCAGATCGATCTGCGTGCCGGCCACCAACACCGGGTGACCGATCATTGAGACCGCAGACAAGGACTGTGAGGCCAACATACTGGCACTCAACGCTTCCACCGTAGAATTCAATTTATCGATACCGGTCACCGTAGAGAGTTGCGCCATCTGTGAAGTGACTTGCGCGTTATCCATTGGATTGAGCGGGTCCTGATTCTTCATCTGAGTGACTAGCAATTTCAGAAAACGATCCTGAGTCGCCCCTATTTGTGCCGCATTGGAAGTGGCTTGTGATGCCGCCGTCGATGTACTGCCTTGAACTGAAGTGACCATGACTTATTTCTCCTATTGACCGATGGTGAGCGTCTTGAGTAGTAAGGATTTGGATGTATTCATCACATCCACATTGTTCTGATACGAGCGCGATGCCGAAATCATGTTGACCATCTCGTCTACCGGATTCACATTAGGCAAAGTCACATACCCCTGTTCGTTCGCCATCGGATGTTTGGGGTCGTACACCACACGCATCGGCGAGTTGTCCGCCACCACAGCGGCGACCTTCACCCCCTCACCCACTTGACCGGGGGTGGGCACAGTGCTGAATACCACCTGCTTCGCCTGATACGGCTTGCCATCTGGTCCGGTGGCACTCTCCGCATTGGCGAGATTGCTGGCCACCACATTGAGTCGCTGCGATTGCGCCGTCATGGCGGAACCGGAGATGTTGAAGATATTGAATAGGGACATGATGAACTCTCCTAACTATTTATTCCGCTAGAAACCTTGCAGGGCATCCAGGACACTTTTCCCTTTGTCGCTGATGAAGCGTACGCTGGCCTCATAACGCAGGGCGTTGTCGGCGAACTGCGCACGTTCCACATCCATATCCACCGTATTACCGTCCGCACTGGGCTGTAGTGGCACGCGGTATTGCACAGGTGCGCCCATCACACTCTCTCCTGCGTTGCCGCGCAAATGATCGGGAGCAGAGGCCGTCATCGGCAACTTTTCTGTCGTACCCGCCAAAGCACCACGCAGCGCATTGGCAAAATTGATGTCCTTTGCTTTGTAGTTGGGCGTATCCGCATTGGCGATGTTGGAGGCGATCAACTCCTGCCGCGCGGCGCGCAGATTCAATGCCGCTTGCTGGAACTGGAACATCTCGTCTATCCTGCTACTCATCGCTTCACCCTCCTTCCAACAACCCGCCATTCCATTCACGTTTTGCGCCAATCACTTCGTGACACCGTGTCGCAATCGCTACTTCTCTGATGGATGGCATAGTAGGACCCTCCCGCACCACCCCATCTTTCGATTAAAGGCAAAAATCTGTTTTATTTCGCACCTTAGGAAGGGATAGGTCGGCACACAATGTGGCCATGAAATATCTGCGTAAATCTTTGTTCTTATTGACCCTAGGGTGGTTAGGTGTGGCATGCGCCATGCCACAGCAAGACCACGCCTCAATCCGCGACGTAGCGCTCACTTACGCTCAAACACAGACCCACAGCATGCCGGGCAAGGTCAGCATCCAGGTCGCAAGCATCGATCCGCGCACCGCGCTACCCGCCTGCAATGCGCTCGAAGCCTTCATGCCGAATGGTGCCAAGATGATCGGCAAGACCAGCATCGGCGTGCGTTGTAACGGGAAGCCGGGCTGGAGCGTTTTCGTGCAAGTCAACATCAAGGTCAGTGCCGACCTACTGGTCGCCAACCGCCCCTTGTCTCAAGGTTTGGTTTTGAGTGCCGATGACTTCACTGTGCAGAGTGGCGAACTGGGGCAAACCGGCATCCTCACTGCACCAGAGCAGGCCATCGGCAAGACCCTCAAGTTCGCCATTGGCGCAGGCCAGGTACTGCGACTCGACATGTTGCGCCCTGATTTTGTTATCCGGCTGGGACAGACCGTCAGGCTATATGTCCGTGCAAGCAACTTCATGGTCAGCAGTGAAGGCCAAGCGATGAACGATGCGACCGCAGGGCAAGCAGTACGCATCAAGACCGCCACAGGTCAGATGATTAGCGCATTCGCCCGCAAAGATGGCAGTGCCGAAGTGCGGCAGTGAATGTTTCTTAAATGAGTAGGTAGGTGTATAAATCGCTACCAAATTAAAGTTCCTGCAAAATGTGCCGATGTAGATGGCAATCGAACCAGTGAATAGGGAGTACCCCATGAAGATCGACAAGACCAGCAAACCCTTACCGTCCACCAAAGTCGGTGAATCAACGGCGCGTGGCGCGACCGCCAAACCCAGTGGCAGCATGACTAGTGCCACAGGCAACGATAGCACTAGCGTGCATCTTGGATCGACCACGGCACAACTGCGCAGCATGGAGAGCACCGTCGCCAGCACGCCTATCGTTGATGCCAAGAAAGTCGCCGAGATCAAACAAGCGATCACCGAGGGGCGCTTCCAAGTCAATTCAGGTGTGGTAGCCGACAAGCTCATCACCACCGTTAGAGAATTGATCAGCGCGGGTAACCGTTGATCACAGCCACTCTTTCCAGCGCTAGCATGCTGGCTAAATTAAGCAGCGAACGTGATGCCTTGCGCACGTTCGTCGTTCTGCTTGAACAGGAACAAGAATCGCTGCTCAGCACTGACACCGATGCCCTGTTGGCTCTCGCAGAACAGAAAACAAAAGAGTCCGACAAGATACAAGCACTCGCTCGCTCGCGACGCGAATCACTCCCCGATTCGTTGAGTACCGAAAAATGGCTGCAAGCGAACTCTCCGGAAGGACTCGCGCTATGGCATGCGATACGCCAACTGGCTGAGCAAGCGCAACGTCAGAACCACGTTAACGGTGAACTGATACAGCTCAAGATGCGCTACAACCAACAAGCGCTGGTCGCACTGGTCGGTGCAACACAACATGCGGCGGGCATCTATGGTTCCGACGGACAACCCAGCCTGCCCAGTTCCGGGCGCACATTGGGTAGTGGCTGATTCACCATCTGCTGCGCAGTGTGATGTGCCGTTCCTGACTTCTTTCAAACTTCGATCCTAAGTAGCCGATGAGGCAACGACGACCCGATTCCTGCCGTCTCCTTTTGCGCGATACAGTGCCCGGTCTGCGGCTTGAACCAATTTCTCTTTGCTATCGACGCTCGCGCTTAAGCCTGCCACACCCACGCTAATACTGATTTGGATGTTTTGGCTTGCGCCGGAAGCATCGGCAATCTCGACCGGGTACGATTCGATCAAATGACGGAGACGTTCTGCCACCAAGGCTGCGCCGTCGATGCCGGTGTTGGTACAAATCACCAGAAACTCTTCACCCCCATAGCGCGCGACCACATCCAGATCACGCAGATCCGCCTTGAGCAGACTGCCAAGTACCGACAAAGCGACATCGCCCGCCTGATGTCCGTACGTGTCATTGACCCGCTTGAAATGATCGATATCGAGCAGCAGGATGGACAGTCCGAGAGCGTATCTTCTTGAGCGTGCGACTTCTTCCTCAAGGCGACGATCCAGATAGCGGCGGTTGTAAACCTTGGTCAGCGGGTCGGTGATATTTTCGGCTTCAAGCAGGTCTATGCGCCGCAGATCGGCAGCGGTTTGCAGTGAAAGCTTTATCGTCTGCCACACAAAGATAGCCCCGAACAGGAATATGCAGGGAGTGAGAACTTCGTGCCACGCGGTCTGTTGCCCCCAAAACACCACCAGATAGCCAAGGTAGCTGGCGATGAAGACAAGGATCAGCCCGGTCATGGCGAGCCATTTTGTGCGCAGCGATCCGTCGGGAATCATCGCCAACAATTTGCGCAGCGGCACAAGTGTTGCCACATGAATGAGCAGACCGATCAAAACCAGTGCAGCGGACAAGTAAGAAATCATAGTTGGCATCTACGGAGTATCTAGATCGAATCTTGTTGAATCAATCCGGTGCGGTCGGCCTACCGAAATAATAACCCTGCGCAAAATCCACACCGATTTCCGCCAGCATCTTCGCCGTGGCCTCGTCTTCCACGAATTCGGCAATGGTCTTGAGCCCGAACTTATGCGCCATGCTGTTGATGTGTTCGACCATGATACGGTCACGCGGGTCGTTGACGATCTGCTGCACGAAACTGCCTTCAATCTTGACGTAATCCACCGGCAGATATTTCAGGTATAGGAAGGAAGAAAAACCGCTGCCGAAGTCGTCCAGTGCCACCTTGATGCCGGTGCCGCGCAACTCCTCGATCACCGCGCGCACCTGGGTCAGATTCGGCAAAGCCTCGCGCTCGGTGATCTCCAGCACGATACGTTCGCAGGACACCCCCGCACTGCGCACCATCTCGGGGATGGCGCGCACCCATTCGAGATCATTGAAACAGCGCGGGAACAGGTTGAAGAAGAAACACGCCTGCGGATAGTCCCGGTTGATCTTGGCGTAGTGTGCCAGACCTTTGCGAAACACCTCCCTATCCATCTCCTGCGCCATGCCCAATTCTTCCACCACCTCGATGAACTCACCTGATGCACGATGGGCTGCAGATGCGCCTCGATACGGTCTTCACGCAGGGCTGCACGCAAAAAGTCCCCCTGCTTGAAGATCGTCATCATGCTGCGGTCTTCCTCGCTGTCGGCGGTCATCACTTGATTCTTGCCGCGCGCCTTGGCTCTGTACAACACCACGTCCATCGCCGAGTAGATCTCCTCCTCGGTTTTGCCGTCATCGGGATAGCTCACCAGGCTAAAACTGGCGGTGCAACGTATCTTGCCTACCGGCAATTCGAACTCCTTGCTAACCAGCGACTGGTGCATCTTATGTGCCACTTGCACACCGTTGGCAGCATCGGTTTCCGGCAACATGATGGCGAACTCGTCGCCCCCCAGGCGCGCCAGCACATCCCCTTTGCGCAAACCGGAAACCAGTAACGTGGTCAACTCCTTCAGCACCAGATCGCCGATGGGATGGCCGAAGGTATCGTTGATGTATTTGAAATTATCCAGATCCACCATGATCAATGAGAAAGTGCGCTGGTGGCGCGTGGAACGAATTATCTCGTAACGCAGAAAATCCTCGAACTTGCGCCGGTTATAGAGGCCGGTCAGCGGATCGTGGGAGGACAACTCTTCCAATTTCACGTTGTACTCATGCACCGCCTTTAACAGGCTGTTGAAATAATTCACCAGATGCTGCAACTCGGTCAGCGGGATCCTGGCGTTGACGCGGCGTGTGAGATCCATGTCTTCCGTGATATCGCGCATCATATTGACCAGATTGGCGATCGGCTGCACCAGCAGGTAGCGCAGTTTGAAATACAACACCAAAAACACCAGTGCGATGATCAGCAGGGTGTAGCCCATCATGGTGTTCAGCACACTGCTGAACGAGACTTTTAGATTGCTGATCGGATAGGTGATGTCGATCACACCGTGCACGGCACCAATGTGCGATTGCGTATGACAGGCCAGACATTCCGCCTCGGCGCGCACCGGATACAGGTAACGGATGGCATCTTTATCCGGGAACAGCAGCACATCCTCACCGCTATCCAGTGCGTGCTGCAGATCTTTATCCTGTGCCACGACACCCTGCTCGCCCTGCATCACGCCGAACTCGCGGGCGACGACCGTCCCCCGATAGACGCTGACCCTCAAGTTGGGGAAGTGCTTATTCAGGCGCGCGATGGAATCGTTGATCTCCTGTTTGCTCCAGCCCTTGCTCATGCTGGAATACAGACTCTGGAATACCAATTGCGAAGTCTGGTGCGCATCTTCGCGTGCCAGATTATGGACCGCATGATCGCGCATCACACCGGACAATCCGAAGATCAGTGCAAATGCGATCGACATCGCGATCGCGGAGAGCAGCAACAGCAGTCGCCCTATCGAAATTTGTTTGATCATGCCCAAGTAGTAAGCCACGTCTGCTCCCTTATCGATTGATCTTGCTGTGTCGTCATCCGGTATGGGGCGGGATTAGATGACAGCCACGGCCTTGGCAAAGCGCAATGGTGCTTTAAATTACAATTATCTTGGATCGAAACTGGGTGAATGTTTTTGCAGGGTGGGCTTCATCAGCAGGTCTTCCTTGATGACATGATTGATCAGCCAATCACGCAGGAACTTGGTGAAATGCTCGACCGTTTCCGTTGACCAATCTTGCCCCATCGCATCGATCTCACCCCGAATCTGATCAAGGTGTGTCAGCAATTCCTGGTGGGATTGGCTGAGATGCGGCATCTGTGTATATCCGACTGCGCTGGCGATCTTCTCTTCCCTGTCAAAATGCAGACGGGAATACTGCCCAAGGTTGTCGAGGGCACCCATCAGATCGCGGCGATTCTTTGAATTTAAACTGGTCTCAGCCGTGTTGATGAGCTCGATCAGATATTTGTGATCCGAATCGATCACATTATTCCCAACACTTAATTGCTCCCGCCATATCAAGCTCATGTGTCATTCCTCCCTGAAGTCCACAGCCGAATACTAGCCGAAGGCTCGGAATATCCTTATACCTTTTCAGAATATCCTTAGATTTTTCACGATCCTTCTTGAGTGCCTAGTTGCTTTGCGATGGAGCGGATGCTGCAGCCTGCTCAGATTCCGGGGTGAGTACCGTCACCGCCACACGACGATTGCGCGCCCGTCCTTCTATCGAACTGTTCTCTTCGATGGGTACGTTATCTGCAAGGCCGGTTGCCTTGAGCCGTGTCGCGACGATACCTTGTTCTATGAACAGACGTACCACGCTGCTCGCACGTGCCGATGAGAGCTCCCAGTTGGAAGGGAACTGTGCATTGCTGATGGGTAGATTGTCAGTGTGTCCTTCCACTTCGATGGCCATGTCCTCTTCAGACAATATCTTGGCGACATCTGCGAGTGTTTGAACAGCGCCCGCCTGCACTGCCGCTTCGCCCGGTTTGAACAGCATGCTGGCGTTGATATCCAGCGTCACACCACGATTGGATTGGGAGACGGTCATCTGGCCGTTCTTCACGAAACCGGCCATCTTGGTATTGAGCGTCTCGTTCAGTTTCTGCATGCGCTCATTCAGCTTGCGCTGCTTTTCGGCCAAGCGTGCGTTGCGTCTATCCACCAATGATTTGAAATAGACTTCTTCTTCGGTCAAATGAATCGTGCCACCTTCGGCAACCGCGCCTTCTGTGCCGAACGCTTTACTCATGGAGATGCTGAACACTTTGTACTTGCCTTCATTGACGGAGGAGATGCCGTACATGACCACGAAGAACGCGAACAGCAAGGTGATGAAATCGGCGTAGGAGACCATCCAACGGTCGTGATTGTCAGGCTCGCGTCTTTTGGCTCGTCTTGCCATGTTCAATCTCTAGGAGATGTAGCCCTTGAGCTTGGTCTCGATGAAGTGCGGATTCTCCGCATTGGCGATCATGGCAAGACCGTCGATGACCATCTCGCGCATGCTCACTTGCTGCCCGATGAGTATCTTGAGTTTGCCCGCGATGGGCAGGAACACGAGGTTGGCAAAACCGACACCATAGATAGTGGCAATGAAAGCAACGGCGATGCCTGCACCCAATTTTGCAGGCTCACCCAAGCTCTGCATCACATGCACCAAACCCAGCACCGCACCCAAGATACCGATGGTCGGCGCATAGCCGGCTGCGGATTCCCACACGCGTGCCGCTTGCCAACGCAGGTTCTCGTAACTGTTAAGGTCTATCTCCATCACTTCGCGGATCTTCTCCGCGCTGTTGCCATCCACCAACAGTTGCAGTCCTTTGCGCAGGAACGGATCGTCAATGGATTTGATCTGACCTTCCAAGGCAAGGATGCCATCCTTGCGTGCCGCGCTGCCCCAAGCGGTGAATCTATAGACGAGTTGCTGTTTGTCGAGTTGCGGTGTGACGAAGACCCAACGTGCCATCTTGATACCCATCACGAATATCTTCATCGGATGCTGCAACATCACCGCACCCACCGTACCGCCGATAACGATAAGGAACGCGGCGAGTTGAAGAAGAACGGAAACTGAGCCGCCCTCGATCAGCTGTCCGCCGAGGATGCCGGCGACGGCGACGATCAGTCCCAATAGACTGAGCTTGTCCATCAATGACCTTTCAGAGTCGTGCGCAGTCGAGCCACAGCTTGGCTATGTAGTTGGCACACGCGCGATTCGGAGACGCCCATGACCTCGCCGATCTCGCGCAGGTTCATGTCTTGCTCGTAGTGCATACCCATCATCTGACGCTCACGCTCGGGCAGACGTTCGATGGCTTGGATGAGCGCGCTACGGAAGCGCTCGTCTTGCAGCATGTCGAGCGGATTACTCTCGGAATTAAAGTCGTGACGATCGAAAAAGTCTTCGTTGTCTTCGTTGTGGAAATCTTCGTAATAGACAAGTTGCGCACCGCGCGCCTCTTGCAACATCTCCTGATAATCCATCAGCGGCACGCCCAACTCTTTGGCGATCTCTGTCTCATTGGGTGGCCTGCCGTGCTTTTGTTGCAGGCGGCTGATCGCCGATTCGATCTTGCGCATGTCGCGCCGCATACTACGCGGCAACCAGTCCGCACCACGCAACTCGTCCAACATCGCACCTCGGATGCGCTGCGCCGCATAGGTCTCGAACATCGCACCGCGTAATTCATCATAACGGCCCGCCGCATCCAACAGTCCAATCATGCCCGCCTGGATCAAATCGTCCACTTCCACACTGCCCGGCAGTTTCAGCATCATGTGATAAGCGATACGCTTCACCAAAGGTAAGAATTCCTTCAGGCATTGTTCCTTGTCGTTCAATCCGCTCGCTGTATACATTGTCTTGACCCTCAAGTTAGCGCTCTTGGGTTGTTGCGTAGCCCGCTCCTCGCCAGCCTCCAGTATGACAGCGTGATCATTCATGTCAAAGCTGCCACGACTGCACCACGACGTGACTGATTCATCAAACGATGCATCACATCACTCAATCTATCCTGCTCATCAGCATTCATGAGGCTAGGCGCACGCAACAAGCCCTGCGCCACCTCGCGTATCGCCAATGCGGCAGGCGATGAAGGGAAGGCATCCACCACAGGACGGCAGGCCTGTGTCGCCCGCTTCATGTTCTCATCCAAGGGGATGAAACCCATGTATTCCAATTGCACTTGCAGATGATGTCGCGCCACTTGCGAGATGTTGTCGAACACGGCCAATGCTTCGCGCTCGTCGCGCACCTTGTTCACCACGATATCGAAAGCCTGACGACCGTTATGCGTCGCCATCTGTTTGAGCAAGGAATAGCTTTCGGTGATGCCCGTAGCGGTCGCGTTCAATACCAATAGCAAAGGTTCATCGCCAGAAAGACTGGCGCATACCGAGCTTCCGTCGCGTGCCGCATCCACCAATACCACATCCTTATCGCTAGCCGCTGCCAACAGCGCTCCCATCAAGCGATCTCGCTGCATGCCATCCAATTTGGGCAAAGCCTGCATCGCGCGCGCCACTGGCAACACAGATGCGCCGCCTACCCCATGCAACATCACGTCCTGCCAAGTCTTGTCACCATGTACCGCATGCAGCAGGTCATAGCGGGGGCGCAATGCCAAGGTATTGGCCACGTTGTCGTGCGAGACGTTCTCATCCAACACCAACACGTCCTTGCCGGAACGGGTGAACGCAGCCGCCAGATTGGTGACGATGCTGGTCGCCCCCAGCCCCTCCCGCGCACCGATCACGGTGATGACTTGTGTGGTGGAACGCGCCAACAGTTTGCGCAGACCTGCGGCCTGATCAAGATGTGCGTCAAGCATGTTGCACCCCCATGTTAGGTTTGGCCGTCACCCCTGCCATAAAGGCTGGGAACTCCATATCTTGCAAGTCGAAGCTGGCGGGTTTGCCGATCTCTTTGAAGGTGCGATGCAGCAGGTATTCGACGTTCACTTCGTGCAAGTCTTCCGGCACACGCTGACCGCTGGCGATGTAGTGCATCACCAGTTTGTGACGCGCGATGACATCCAACACCGTGCCCAAGCTCGCGGCTTCATCCAATTTGGTGGGGATGCAACCTATGACGTTCTTGCCGCCGTACATCTTGATCACATCATCCAAGGTGCCGCCGGCACTGGTGGCGTTCAACAACAGGATGCGTGCTGCGCCGACTTCGTCGAACATCTTGGCCTGTTCCGCCACGCGACTGTCGCGTTGGCCGACGCCCATGGTGTCGATCAACACCAGATGTTTGTGTTTCAGACCGGACAACGTGAGCTTGAGGTCGTTGGTATCACGCACCGCATGCACCGCCACGCCCAATATCTTGCCGTAGATCTTCAGTTGTTCGTGTGCGCCGATACGGTAGCTGTCGGTGGTCACCAACGCCACTTTGTCTGCACCGTAACGCACCACGGCCCGCGCTGCCAACTTGGCGGTGGTGGTGGTCTTGCCCACACCGGTCGGGCCGACCAGGGCATACACCCCGCCGCGCGCCACGATGTCATCCTGTGGACGTGCTACATGTAGGTTGTGCGCAAGGATACGACTGACCCAGGCGATATCGGCATCGATCGGCATCTTGTCCAGCAACAGCCGCGACAGCGCAGGGCTGAAACCGACATTGATGAGGTCGCGCAACATGCCGCTGCGTTTCGGGTCTTGCTGTTGCATATTGGCCCATGACATACAGGCCATCTGCTCTTGCATCATGTTGTGCATGGATTTGAGTTCCCCCAGCAGATGATTGGCCGAGACGCTACTCTTCTCTGCCTGCATGGTCTGCTCCATCTCTCTGGCGGCGTTCGCTTCGATGACCTTGGCACCCAACAATGCGGCTTGGTGCAAGGCTTGTGGCGACAAGCTTTCACGTGTCGCTTCTACTCCAGTCTCGGCGCGGGGTTTCTCAACTCGCGGCGCTGTCACCCGCGATGAATTTTCTAGCGTTCATGCTCTACCTCCTACCATTGATGTCACCCGTATCGTTTTGAATCCGGGCACTTCTTCATGCGAGATCACTTTGAGTTGCGGCAATGCGCGTTTCAGGAAACGCGCCAACAGGTCGCGAATGCCGCCGGGCACCAACAACACCGTGGGCAAGCCCATGCGTTCTTGTGCATCCGTCGCGGCACGGGCTTCGCGCAACAAGGTGTTGGCGAGTCCGGGCTCGATGGCGTTGCCCCCTGCTTGCAAGGCTTGGCCAAGTACATATTCCAATTCTTTGTCCATGCCGATGACTTGCAACTCCTGCGCCGATGGATAGAACTGCTGCACGATGGCCGGACCAAGCGCTACACGCACCAGTGCGGTGAGCACGGTCGGGTCTTGTATTTGTGGCGCATGTTCGGCCAAGGTCTCCAAGATGGTGCGCATGTCGCGGATGTGCATGCCTTCGTCCAGAAGGTTCTGCATCACCTTCTGCACGGTGGAGAGCGACAGCAACTTCGGTATCAAGTCTTCGGTCAGCTTTGGCGATATCTTGGTCAGATGGTCGATCAATTGTTGCAACTCCTGACGCCCCAGCAACTCTGCGGCATGCAGATGAATGAGATGGCTCATGTGAGTAGCGACCACCGTGCCTGCATCCACCACGGTGTAACCCATGGCTTGCGCTTGGTCGCGCAACACGGGTTCAATCCAGATGGCAGGTAATCCGAATGCGGGATCCTTGGTTTGCGTGCCGGGCAACACACCGCTCACGCTACCGGGATTGATCGCCAGCAACAGGTGGGAGTGCGCTTCGCCTGTACCGATCTCTGCGCCTTTCAAGGTGATGCGATAGGCGGTCGGATGCAAGTCCAAGTTGTCACGGATATGCACAGCGGGTGGCAAGAAGCCCATCTCCTGTGTGAATTTCTTGCGGATACCTTTGATGCGACGCAGCAAGTCGCCGTCCTGCGATTTATCCACCAAAGAGATGAGTCGATAGCCGACTTCCAAGCCCAACACATCCACTTGCGCCACATCTTCCCAACTGGCTTCGGGCGCCTCATTGACCGGCATGACGGTCGCTTCGGTTTCTTTCTCCTGCGCCTCGGCATGCTGTGACTGCCGCGTGAGATACACAGCGAACCAGCCCATCGCAGCGGCGAGCAACAGGAACACGAAGTGAGGCATACCGGGGATCAAACCCAACATACCAATGATGGCTGCCGTAAGGATGATGACTTGCGGGCTGGACATCAGCTGTTTGGCCAGTTGTTGACCGATGTTGTCTTCACTAGACACACGACTGACCACCATACCGGCAGCAGTCGAGATGATGATCGCGGGAATCTGTGCGACCAGTCCATCGCCGATGGTGAGCAGGGTGTAATTCTTGGCGGCGGTGGCGAAATCCAGATCATGCTGCAACACACCAATAACCAAGCCGCCGATAATGTTGATGATCATGATGATGATGCCGGCGACGGCATCGCCACGCACGAACTTGGATGCACCGTCCATCGCGCCGTAGAAATCCGCCTCCTGTGCCACTTCGGCACGGCGTTTACGCGCCACGTCCTCACCGATGAGCCCGGCGTTCAAATCGGCATCGATGGCCATCTGCTTACCCGGCATCGCATCCAGGGTGAAACGCGCGCCCACTTCAGCGATACGACCGGCGCCCTTGGTGATGACCACAAAATTGATGACCACCAGGATGACGAACACCACGATGCCGACGGCATAGTTACCGCCGACCAGGAAATGACCGAACGATTCGATGACCTTACCCGCCGCATCAGGGCCGGTATGACCTTCCAGCAACACGACACGCGTGGACGCCACATTGAGCGACAAGCGCAGCAGGGTGGAGATGAGTAACACAGTAGGGAACACCGCGAAATCAAGCGCCTTGGTGGTGTTCATCGCCACCAACAACACCATGATGGCCAGCGCGATATTGAAAGTGAAGAGGATATCGAGCAGGAACGGGGGCAACGGCAACACCATCATCGACAGGATCATCACGATGAGGATAGGGCCCGCCAGTCCGCGCACACCACCGCGTAGCAGAATATCCTTCATGGTTTGTAGTATCTGATTCATGTCACGCCTCGTTTACGCTTTGCCGGATCAGCCTAAATGGCTACACGGCTTATGCGTATTATCGGGAGCATGCGTCAAATCAAAGGGGGAAATAGAGGGGGAAATGTGCGGCTATTACACCGGAACAGCAGAATCATTGCAGCACGTCTTTAGGCGTTTGCGTCGCCGGATCGAGTTCTTTGGGAACAGGTAACTCACTCGGTATCTGCGGCATCGTTCCGCCTTGTTTTTGATAGCGCTTCAACTGATAGACATAGGCCACTCGGGAATGGCCTCGCCCAAATCAGTGTGTTTATGCAATGCACGCGCCAAAGGCGGTGCTTCCAAAATCGGCACACGATGCTCGGCGGCGATCTCCTTGATACGCGCAGCCAATAGATGCGAGCCTTTCGCAACCACGACAGGCGCGCGCATGCCGTTCTCGCTGTATTTTAAAGCCACGGCGTAATGCGTCGGGTTGGTCACCACCACATCGGCGGTCGGGATAGCGGACATCATGCGGCGACGCGCGATCTCACGCTGCATGCTGCGGATACGGCCTTTGACCTGCGGATCGCCTTCGGTCTCTTTCGATTCCTGACGCACCTCTTCCTTGGTCATTTTGAGTTTCTTGTGGTGTTCCCACAACTGGAACGGCACGTCGATGGCGACGATGATTAGCATTCCCATCATGATGGCGGCAAAGCTCCACCAGATGAGGCCGCCCAAATGTGGGACTGAGCGTGTGACTGGCTCACCGATGAGCAACATCACGGACTCCCTGTTATGCCACACCACCCAAGCACCTATGGTGCCGACAATGATCGTCTTGCCGATCGCCTTCAACAACTCCACCAGGCTATTCATTGAGAACATACGGGCTATGCCCGCAATCGGATCGAGCTTGGAAAATTTAGGTGCCAAAGCTTTGGTCGAGAACAACCAGCCATTCATCAGCAAGGGAGAGAACGCCGCCACCAGCAGAACCAGTAACAAAAAGGGAGAGAATACCAACAGTATCTCTATGCTCATGTCACGCAGATGTGGCAACAGTTGCTCGCTGTTGAAAGCCAATTGGCGATCCAGCGTCAACCCTTCGCGCAACATCTCGACCAAAGCCTGCGCAAAATGAGAGCCCATCACCCACAGCCCCGCACCGCCCACCATCATCACGAGGAAGGTCGTCAACTCGCGCGAACGCGCGACTTGCCCCTCCTCACGCGCCTTGTCTAATTTGCGCTGTGAGGGCGATTCCGTTTTTTCGAGGTCACTGTCTTGATCGGCCATTTCTTTGCATTTATCCCGGATAGTTCAATAGAACCGACAGTCCCCTCCCTCTGCATGGGAGAGGGGATATTCCGCCTAATGGATGATTTCCCCTTTATTGGCAAAGCCATTATCCGAATGCGCTGTCCAGGCAAAGGTTTGAAATGCGGGGATTTTCGACCGTTGATGAGGAGATGGCCTTGCTGGTACATGGCTAACATACCCTTTATCGGCGAATCCCCTCAAGCTGCGAGCGGATGTGCCGATAGACCAAGAACACAGAACATGTCTGGAGGAGCAAATGAAAAGACAGATCACACCGACCACGGTTGAAAAAGTGATGCGCGAGGATGACTTCATCGTCTCCATGACCGACCCCAAAGGGCGTCTCACCTACGGCAACCGTATCTTCATCGAATTTTCCGGCTACAGCGAAGCGGAGTTGCTGGGCTCGCAGCACAACATCGTGCGCCATCCCGATATGCCGCGCGCGGTGTTCAAGTTGCTGTGGGACAAGATATCGAACAAGGAGGAGTGTTTTGCCTATGTGAAGAACCTGGCCAAGGACGGCAGCTTCTACTGGGTGTTCACCAACGTCACACCTACCTTCGACCCCTCCGGTAACGTCACCGGATATTTCTCCGTGCGGCGCAAACCGAAATTAAGCGGCATCGAAGCCGTCACTCCGCTCTACGCTGCGATGGTGGAAGCAGAGCGGAAGGCCGGCGCAGCCAACGCCATCGAAGCCTCGACCAAGATCCTGTTGGACGTATTGAAAGAAAAAGGAATGAGCTATGACGAACTGGTCCTTGCAATCTAAATTCTCCGCCCTGCTGTGGGCGTTCACATTCGGCACTCTGGTGATCATCCTGACCAGTTTCTATCTGCACGGTTTCGACGCCGTCATGATCCTCTTCCTGGCGGTCGGCGTTTCCGTTTCGGCTTGGGGGCAATGGCTGGCGCGGCAATGGCTGGCACCGTTGGGGAAATTAAAAGAGGTCGTTCATGATGTCGCACGGGGTAAATTCAATCGCCGTGTGGGCGGCATCGCCGAGAGCCGCGACGAGATCAGTCTGCTGTGTTGGGACATCAACGACATGCTGGATCAGTTGGCCGCCTTCTTCCGCGAGCAGGAGACCACCTTCCGCACCAATCTGGCCGGCAACTTCTCGCGCAGGGTGATGGATGGCGGCGTGCATGGCGGCTTCAAGAAGGGCTTATCCAACCAGAACATCCTGCTGGAAGGCTTGAAGCAACAGAAATTGGGCGCGATGCGCAACAAGATGCTTTCGCGCGCCCACAGCCTGAACACAGACAATCTGCTGAAGAACCTGCTATCCAGTCAGCAGGATCTCAAACTCATCACCGACAACATGGGGGAACTGGCCTCGATCTCGCGGCGCACACGTGAAGATGCAGAGGAGAGCCGCACATCGGTGAAAGACGTCGTTGAGCGCCTGTCCGGCATCGTCGAGCGTGTGAACAGTGCCAATGCGTCCATCACCCAACTCAATGCACGCAGCAGCGAGATCAACAAAGCTGTCGGGCTCATCACCTCCATCGCCGACCAGACCAATCTGTTGGCACTGAATGCCGCCATCGAAGCGGCGCGCGCGGGCGAGGCCGGCCGCGGTTTCGCGGTGGTGGCGGACGAGGTACGCAAGCTGGCGGAGAACACCAAGAGCGCTTCCGAGTCCATCGGCCGCATCATGCAGATGCTGCAAAGCGAGGCTGCCAAGATGCTGGTGGATTCGGAGGAGATGCACGAGATCGCCAATTCATCGCAGGGAGTCATCGGCAAATTGGAGCTGAAGTTCGGCCAGTTCTACCAGTCTGCGGTCACCTCGCTGGCAGGCGCGCGTTATGCGCAGGACCTGAGTTTCGCCTCGTTGGTGAAGGTAGATCACGTCATCTATAAACAGCGAGCCTATGTCCTGGTGAACGAGCCCGACAACGACGAGTTCAAGAAGGTGGTAGGGGTCGACCATCAGAATTGCCGTCTGGGCAAATGGTACGACGGGACCGGCAAGGAAGTGTTTGGCGATACTCCCTCGTTCCGCAAACTGCTCAGTCCGCACAGCAAGGTGCATAGCGCTGTGCACCAGATGCTGGCGCTGATGGAGAACCAGTGGGAGCACAACGAATCCTTGCAGGACAAGATCCTCGATACTCTGCAAGATGCCGAGACCGCCAGCCTGGAAGTTATGAGTGTGATAGATCAGATGGTCATCGAGAAGCATCCCGATATGCCTAACAAAGGGTAACGTTGCAGGGGGGCTGACCTTAGTGGGCAGCCGCCCCCCGCAAAAGTCCGAGCACACGCTCCGCCATTCTCTCCAGCGCCACCACTTCATGCACCGCGCCCGATTCAATCGCCGCGCGCGGCATACCGAACACCACACTGCTCGCCTCATCCTGCGCCAAATTGTAAGCGCCGGCCTGCCTCATCTCCAGCATCGCCGCCGCACCATCCCTTCCCATGCCGGTGAGCATCACACCGATGGTGTTCGGACCCGATACTTTGGCTGCCGACTTGAACAATACCTCTATTGAAGGACGATGCCGGTTGACTGGAGGAGCATCGCTCAAAGACACGCGATAACCCGCACCATGGCGCTCTATCGACAAGTGTGAATGTCCCGGCGCCAGATAGACGTTGCCGGGCGAGATGATTTCATGTTGCTCTGCCATTTTGACGCGCATCTCGCACGCCCCGTCCAATCTGGCGGCAAAAGAGGGAACGAACATCTCCGGCATGTGCTGCGCGATGAGAATGGGGGGAGAGTCTTTCGGCATCATCGCCAAGAATACACGCAGCGCTTCCGTGCCGCCGGTGGAGGAACCGACAACGATGATGCGGGAGGGATTTAATTTTGTTGGCATGGGAAGAAGCCAACTTTTTTCGCGGTGTTGCTGGAGTATTCCACCACCCCAGCCCTCCCCCGGAGGGAAATAACCAGCGACTTGCACGGCTTTATCGTGCTTAGTCGAATGGCGAGTAGTTCCATCAGGGAACTAGTTTGGTGGTACTTACGGTTTAATCCCTCTCCCATCGGGGGAGGGATTAAGGTGGGGGAACCCTCGTTAAACTCCAGCCGCACGTTCATACACCGTCTGCCCACGCAGCTTGAAATACGCCGCAGCATGATAAAAACTCTCCGAATGCCCGGCAAACAGCAATCCGTCCGGCTTTAATATCAGTGCGAATTTTTTCAAGATGGAGAGTTGCGTGTCCTTGTCGAAATAGATCATCACGTTGCGGCAGAAGACGGCATCCAATTTTTCGCGTATCGGATAGCTGGCATCCAACAGATTGATGTGCCTGAATTCGATCATGCGCTGCAACTCGGGCCGCACCAGAAAACAGCCCGCGTCGGCCGGCGTAAAGAAACGCTCGATACGCTGTGCAGACAGTTTGGCCACCGTATCAGCCCTGTAACGACCCACACGTGCGGAGGCCAGCACATGACTGTCCAGATCGGAAGCGATGATGGTGACGGGTTGTTTGAGATCCCCGAATGTCTCGGCCACCGTGATCGCCATGGAATAGGCCTCCTCACCCGTGGAGCAGGCGGAACACCACAGTCGGATGGGCTGTGATCTGTCCAGCTTGCGCAAGTGCTCGGCGAGCAGGGTGAAGTGGTGCGCTTCGCGGAAGAATGAGGTGAGGTTGGTGGTGAGTGAGTTGATGAATGACTCCCACTCTATTGCGTCCCCCCTTTGCAGCAGGGCCAGATATTCACCAAACGTCATCAGTCCGGTTGCGCGCAAACGCCGCGCCAAACGGCTATAGACCAACTCTTGTTTGCTGTCGGCCAACGCGATGCCCGCATGCTCTCTGATCAGCGTGCGGATGCGCTGAAAATCATGATCGGTGAATTCGAATTCGCGTGAGCGGGACATGGTTCTATTTCGTTTCTGAAAGAGTGTTCTCCCTCACCCTCACCCTAACCCTCTCCCTAACCCTCTCCCGCGGGGAGAGGGAATCACATCAGTGTTTGCATCATCACCCCGGCGTATGGCACAACAAACTGTTGTCACCCTCTCCTGCGACAGCGATGCGTTCCAGCGCGGCCAACACTGCCATGCTGTCCGTTTCCATCTTTGCCACCAACTCCATCCCGCGCAATGCTTCACCCGCATGGAAAGCAGCGACTGCCTCCTTGCCATTTTGATGAAAGCTCTGGTGCGGGCTGGCGATGGCTTGATAGCCGTCCAATTTGGAGAAACATTCTTTTCCATCACCCTCGAAATACCATTTCCCCAGACGGCATCCGGTATGCGAAGAGAAGCTGTCCGCTTTGGAGTCCGATATCTTCATGAACACTTTGTATATCTCGAACTTGTAGAGGATGTGGTCGATCTTGGCCACTTCCACGAAACTGCGCAATGCCGCCGCCGAGATAGTGCCCTCCATCGTGTGCGAAAGATCGAGCAGATGCTTCATGTTCTCCATCACGTGACCGACATCTTTGCTGAACACTTGCGACTTGGATGCCCACGCTTCCATCTGCGTCTTGGCGGTATTCGTCTCGGTCTGGATCGCGCTCACGATCACCGATATCTCACTGGTCGCTTTGGCCGTGCGCTCCGCCAGCTTGCGCACCTCATCCGCCACCACGGCAAATCCACGACCTTGCTCACCCGCTCGTGCAGCCTCGATCGCTGCGTTCAATGCCAACAGATTAGTCTGGTCGGCGATCTCTTTGATGAGCTGCACGATACTGCCGATCTGTGCGGCACGCTCGGTCAAGCCCTGGACATTCTTCGATGTCTGCAGGGTGTCATCCGACAACGCTTCCAGACTGCCCGCAATCTTCATCACCGCCTCGCGGTTCTTCACCGACACATCCGCCGCTTCGACAGCGTGTTGTTTCTCTTCGCGCAGGGCGGTTGCGGCGGCGGCTTGTGAATGTTGAAGCGAGACAAAAGATTCACCGAACCCCTGCATGTTGCCGAAGATCTTATCCGCCACCCGACAGTCCGCCTTTGCACCTGTCGCCTCGCCTTTTAGCTCGTCGCGCTCGCGTTCCAGACGCGCCAATTCAGCACGCAAGGCTTCTATATCGCGCTCAGTCTCGACCAGACGCGACAGGGCACTCTGATGTTCTTGTTTTAATCTTCCGCCAAACATGCTCTCTCCTTACTCGTTATGAGCACTCGGCAACGAGCGCATTTATGATCAGACCTTGAACACATCGACCGACTGGCGCACTTCGCGTGCCTTGCTTTCCAGATCGTTCGCCAAGCTCAACAGACTTTGTGCCGCATTGGAATTCTCTTCCGACATCTGGGACACACGCTCGGTACTCTTCGCCAGTTCGGTCGCCGCGGCATTCTGCTCACCCAAAGCTAGCGCGATGTCATCGATCACCCCAGAGACTTCGCCAAAATTCTCCTGGATGTGTTTGATGGATGTCTGTGCAGTCTCGGCATCACCCACGCCTTGCTGCGTGGTCTTCACCACTTTATCCATTCCGCTCAATGCATGGTTCGCCACCGCACCGATCTTGCTGGACATCTGATTGATCTCATTGGTCGCACCGGCAGTGCGCTCGGCCAGCTTGCGCACCTCATCGGCCACTACCGCAAAACCGCGCCCCTGCTCGCCGGCACGTGCCGCTTCGATGGCCGCGTTCAGCGCCAGCAGGTTGGTCTGATCCGCGATTTCTTTGATGACCTTCACTATTTCACTGATGCGCGAAGCATCCTCGCCCAAGCGCGAGACTTCGGCCGATGCGCCTTGGATCTCCTGTGCAGAGGACAGCAATCCATTCACTGTTTTGTTCACCACTTGCGCACCCGCTTCAGCATTGCTGCGCGAGCTGTTGGCGATACGTTTGGCATTCGCCCCCTGATTGCTGATGTGGGTGGTGGAGACGCTCAGTTCTTCAATAGCGGCGGCCATGCTGCTCACCGCATCGGATTCGTGATTGACGTTCTCGGCGATCTGGTTGGCGGAGGTTGCCAGGCTGTGCGCCATGTCACCCACCTGTGCCGCTTGTCCCTTCACCGACGCGATCATGTCGCGCAACTTGCTCTGCATCTGATAGGCATTGGCCAGCAGACTGCCCGGCTCGGGCAGCTTGTTCGGCTGCTGCGAGAAATCGCCGCCGGCCATGGTGTTCACGATGACAGCGACCTCTTTAGGATCCCCCCCCAGTTGGCGCATGATCTGACGAATGATGAGGGTGGCGACGAGCAAAGAGAGCGAGAGTGAGAAGACCAGCCAGACGACCACCATATTGCGATGGGACGCGTAATCCTCTTGCGCCAACTTGATCTTCTCGGCACCTTTCTGATCGACGAATTGAACGAAATCATCTCTCAGCTCTTTGATCTGTTTTGTCAGTTCGCGGTCGATACCCGCCACTTCGGCATCAGAATCGAGAGTGTTGCCCTTGTGCGCTTCGATCTGCGCAAGATATTTCCAGGAGACGCTGGCATGCTCATTGTTGATGAGCTCCAGCTTTTGGATGAACCCGTCGAAGCCCGCATGACCTTGCGCCAATTTGTTCAAACCGGCCAGCGCAGCCTCATGTGTGCTCTGGAAGCGCTCCACGTTCTGGATGAACTCATCCCGGTATTTGTCGACCTTGGCCTGATCGCTGCCACGTATCCAGACATCCTTGGCGATCTTGGCTTCCTTGACCACAACGATGTTGAGCGTGTCGATCTCCCCCATGACCTCGATGTCTTGCTTCAAGCGCTGGATATTGTCCACTTCATTTTCCATCGCGCTGTGCAACACGATCAAACCAAACACTACCGTTGCCAATAACATGGTGAATGACACTGATTCCAATGCCAGGAATTTATTCTTCAATGACATATTCGTAAACACGTTGAATCTCCCCGGTGAGATGACTGGCCGTCAATCAGCTGCCGCGTACATCGCTCAGCAGCTCTTTGATGTCCAAGATCAACACGATGTCGCCTTCGCTGGACATCGTCACGCCCGCCACGCCTTTGGGGCGGAAAGTATCCAGGGACTTGATCACCACATCTTCATGCCCCACGAAGCCATCGGCAGTGAGGATGAAGCTGTTGTTACCGAACTGCATCAACACGCCCACTTCGGATTTCTCGCTGCTGCCCCAACCGATGAGTTGCGTGAGTGGCAGCACCGGCAACACTTCACCGCGCACCACCATAGTGGCCTTGCCCGATACCTGTTGCAGCCCCGCCTGCGTCACCGGCAATATCTCGCGCACCATCGATAGGGGCACGGCAAAGGACTGTTCTCCCAAACGCAATACCAGCACCGGCAAAATCGCCAAGGTAAGAGGCAGGGAGATGGAGAAGGTGGAGCCTTTGCCAGGCTCGGAATGAATAGTGATGCTGCCGTTGAGCTTCTCGATGTTGGTCTTCACCACATCCATACCCACACCGCGGCCGGACACAGCGGAAATCTCTTCCTTGGTGGAGAAGCCCGGCAGCAAGATCAACTCCAGGCACTGGCTCTCGTCCAGGGTGTTGGCTATCTCGCTGGTGATGAGTCCCTTTTCGATAGCCTTGTTGCGTATCACTTCGGGCCGCATGCCTTTGCCGTCGTCGGAGATGGTGATGAGGATGTGGTCCCCCTCCTGCCGCGCGCTCAATTCCACCAGACTTTTTTCCGGCTTACCCGCCGCGCGCCGATCTTCGACTGTTTCCACCCCGTGATCCACCGCATTGCGCACCAAATGTACCAACGGGTCGTTCAGATCCTCGATCATGGTTTTGTCCATCTCGGTCTCTTCACCGACCAGCACCAGTTCCACATCCTTACCCAAAGAACGCGCCAAGTCGCGCGCCAGGCGCGGGTATTTCTTGAACAGTCTGCCGATGGGTTGCATGCGCGTCTTCATCACCGCGTTCTGCAGATTGACCACCAACATATCGAGCTGGGTCACGGACTGGTCCAGCTCGCGCAAAGTGTCGGCATCATCACGGCCTTGCAAGATGTCGGAACGCAGATGGGTGAGGCGATTCTTGGTCAGACCGATCTCGCCGGACAGATTCAATACCTGGTCGAGGCGCACGGTGTCCACGCGAATAGTGGTCTCTTTGGCTTCGGCAGCGGGCACATCACCACCGCGGCGACCGACTGTCGCACCCGGCACATCGGAGGCGCGGCGACCGAATGCCTTCCTGGTGGATTCCTCTTCGTCGATTGCCTGCTTGATCTGTTCCGGATCGCGCGTCGCACCGACCGTCTCCACGATGTCGTTGCCGGTGAGGGCTTTATACAAGGCATCCCAATCTACATTCTCGGGGCCGATCACAGGCAACGTCTCGGCTTGTACCGTTACTGGCGCTGCCACAGGTTTGGATTTGCTGATCGCGACGACTGCCTTTCCCTCCAGTGCATCCTGCAAGGCATGCAAGATATCGGCGGGCGCCGCAGTGGGTTGCTGGTTCTGTTGCAACGCACCGAACATACGGCGCACTTCGGACGTCGCGGCAAAGATCACATCCAGCAGCTCCGCATTCAGGGTGAGCTGATTGGTGCGCAGCTTGTCGAACAGGTTCTCGGTGAGGTGACACAAGGTCACCAATTCGGTCGCATTCAAGAACCCCGCACCGCCCTTGATCGTGTGGAATCCGCGGAATATCTCATTGAGCAGATTGCTGTCGCTCGGGCGCTTTTCCAGCTCCATCAGTTTGCTGTCCACATCGGACAGCATATCGCCCGCTTCCAACAAGAAGTCGCTCAGCAGTTCTTCCATTCCGGCAAAGTCATTCATTTCTTACTCCTCACTCATTCCGTCCAACTGATCTTTATTCTGCCTTCCCCCACCCCAGCCCTCCCCCGGTGGGAGAGGGAGCCAGAGCAGAGAGGCTTTGGGTTTAGCCACTCTCCCGCCGGGGGATGGGTTGGAGTGGGGGAACACTCCCTATGCCGTAGGCTCTGCACTCAAATTTAAAACCCCAAACTCTCCAGCAGATCGTCCACCTGGTCTTGGTTCGTCACCACATCGTTCCTACCGGCGCCCTTGATCACCGGGCCATTCAGCAATCCGGTATTGATCTCTGCTTTGACAGAAGCCGGTGCGTTCTCCAACAACAACGCCAACAACTGCTGCTCCATCTCCTGCGTCAGATGGATGATCTTCTTGATGACTTGTCCGGTCAGGTCCTGAAAATCCTGCGCCAACATAATCTCTACCAGATAGGCATTGGTCGCCTTGGTCTGTTTGGGCGTCTCATGCAGGAAGGCATGGGTCTGCGTCACAAGCTCTTTGAACTGTTGTACATCCAGTTTCTTCTCGAACAACATATCCCACTGCGATGCTAGGCGATGCGATTCCGAGCCCAATTTATCCACCACGGGCTGTGCCGCTTCGGTCGCGTTCAACACGCGTTCCGCCGCCTGCTGGGTGAGCGTGGCCACGTAGTTCAGGCGGTCGCGCGCATCCGGGATGCTGGAGGTCGCTTTCTCTATCTCTTTGTGCAGTCCGAGTTCACGCAGGGTGTCATGCAACTTGCGCGCCAATTGCCCGACTTGGTTGATGACTTTTCCTTGTTCTGATTCCGCATTGAGCGGGATCACTTTTGCCGATTCGGGTTTTTCCTCATCCGAGTTGGCTGCGATGATGCTGTCGAACAGCGCTTCAAGATCGTCGGAATCACTGCTTGCATTATGGGTCGCCATGGTCTGCCTCACTTATTCAATTGCGGGAAAGCCGCGAATATCTTTTTGAGTTTCTCGTCCAGCGTGGCTGCCGTGAACGGCTTCACCACATACCCCGAGGCACCCGCCTGCGCCGCCTCGATGATGTTTTCTTTCTTGGCTTCCGCGGTCACCATCAGGACGGGTAGATGCTTAAGGCTGGCATCGCCACGAATGGCACGCAGTAGCTCGATGCCGGTCATATTGGGCATATTCCAATCGGACACGACGAAATCGAATTGGTCACTACGCAATTTGCTCAGCGCATCCACCCCGTCTTCGGCTTCCTGCACATTGGCGAAACCCAACTCTTTGAGCAGGTTGCGTACGATGCGTCGCATCGTCGAGAAGTCATCCACCACCAAGAACTTTGTGTTTTCTATACCCATTTCAATCTCCTAATAACAGTCGGGAGTGCCAGGTCTTGAGTACTGAGCAAAACTACTCAGCACTCGGCACTCACGGCCCGGTGCTGATTTACGTCAGCAGCGGTCGCAACGTGGACGATAAGATCATCGAATCGAACTTCGGCACGTAGTAATCCACCCCTACCCGTTTTCCCATCGCGCGGTTCGCGTCCGATGACAATGATGAATGCATCACTACCGGGATTCCCTCAAAACGTTTGTCGTTCTTGATGTTCTGCGTCAGCACGTAACCATCCATCGCGGGCATCTCTGCATCGGTGAGGATCACTTGCATCTGGTCGCGCATGCTTTTTCCGCCGTGCTGCGATGCGTCTGCCATGGTGCGCAAGCGATCCCACGCTTCTTGTCCATTGCTGGCCTGGATGTGTTTGACGCCCATCTTGTCCAGCGTTTCGGCGATCTTACGGCGCGCCACCATCGAGTCATCCGCGAAGAAGACACATAAATCATGGCCTGCTTCGACCTTCTCCACGTTGCCGACCACAGCCTCCCCGAACGCGTCCGAAAGTATCTGCTCGACATCCAAAATAGACACCAGAGAACCATCTTCCAGGTTGGTGATGGCGGTGATCAATGCGGCTTTATCGGACAGCATACCTTCGGTCGGACGCACCTTGTCCCAATCGACACGGATGATGCGATCCACGTCTTTCACCAGAAAACCCAGGATGTGCGTGTTGTACTCGGCCACCATCATGGTTTGATGCGGCGTGACTTCGCTCATACCCATGAATCTGGCCAGATTGAGCACAGGCATCACATGGCCGCGCAGGCTGACGATACCGTCCACCCCGTTGGGCATATTCGGTGTGCGCGTGATCTTGCCGGCATGGGATACCTCTTTCACCTTGAACACGTTGATGCCAAATTTTTCATTGCTGCCCAAATTGAACAGCAGGATCTCCATCTTGTTGGTGCCTGCCAGATTGGTGCGTGCATCGATGTGATCAAGCAGGCTGTCGGATGACATATCTTCTGTGTAGCTCATCTCTCGCTCCTTATCCCAATAGACGCGCTAGCGTCTGCGACAATTTTTGCGGCTCGAATTTCGGCACATACTCATCCACGCCCACTGCCTTGCCCAGCTGCTGGTTTGACGAACTGGATAGTGAGGAATGCATCAGCACCGGAATACCGTTGAAGCGTTTGTCCGATTTGATCTTGCGCGTCAACATATAGCCATCCATTTCGGGCATCTCCACATCAGTGAGGATTACCTGGACCATCTCTTTCATCGGCGTATTGGATGCCTCGGCATAATCAGCCATGCGGGTCAGCTCATCCCATGCTTTGCGACCATTGACCGCAGAGACATGTTTCACACCCATCGCATCCAGGGTCTTGGCGATCTGGTTGCGCGCGACAGAAGAATCGTCTGCAAAAAACACGGTGCGATCTTCTTTGCCGATATGCTTTACCGACTTGAAGATCATCTCGTCGGAACCGAAGTGCCCTGTCTCGGCCAGCACTTTTTCCACGTCAAGCATCATCACCAAACGTTTGTCTTTGAGCTCGGTGATCGCGGTCACCAGCCCACCCAGTTCGGCTACCAGCATCTCGGGCGGCACGCGCATCGCAGACCAATCCAAACGCAGGATGTTGTCCACTGACTTGACGAGAAAGCCTTGAGTGTGCCCGTTATATTCGGTGACGATCATGATGTCCGGCTTGCCGTCGGCTTCCATGCCGATGTACTTGGCGAGGTCGATCACCGGCACCAAAGCACCGCGCAGACTGACCATTCCTTCGACAGAAGCGGGCATCTCGGGCGCACGCGTGATGGCGGGGATGCGCATCACTTCGCGCACCTTGAACACGTTGATGCCGAAGGTCTCGTCACGCCCGGTGCGCAGATCCTTGCCCAGCGAGAACATGAGGATCTCCAGCTTGTTGGTGCCCGCCAACTTGGTTCGGGCATCGATATTCTTTAATAGGTCTGACATTTACCTCTCCTCGCGCCTTGCCGCGCTTACCGTCCATATGTAACCAGACAACTAAATTTCAAATCCTGCGAAAAGCCGTACTTCCACACCTTAAATCGACCAACGGGACCCGCAGCAGGTGCGCCGTATTTTCGCTAAACCTTGAATCGACTGACGGCGCTGCTCAATTCTTTTGCCAACTGCTCCAAGTGCACGATCTCATCCGAATTGGATTTGACTGCGGCATGGTTCTCTTCCGACATCTGGGCGATCTTCTCCACGTTGCGCGCGATCTCGGCGCTGGCCAGACTTTGCTCATTGATGGAAGACGCGATATCGCTGACACCGTGGTTGGATCGCTCGACCAGATTACCCGCCTCGGTCAACACCCCGGACACGCGCCCCACTTGGTCTTGCGTGGTTTGCAAAGATCGCAAACCCTGGCGCACAGTCGCTTCCACATCACCCGATTTCTTGTTCAGCGAATTGGTCACCTGGTCGATCTCGCTTGCGGATTGGGCAGACTTCTCGGCCAGCTTGCGCACCTCATCTGCCACCACCGCAAAGCCGCGCCCCTGCTCGCCGGCCCGGGCCGCCTCGATGGCTGCATTCAGGGCCAACAGATTGGTTTGATCGGCGATCTCTTTCACTTGCTGTGTCATGCCTGCGATGGCGCGGGTACTCTCAACGAACTCTTTGACCGAGCCGGCGATCTGGTTCACCGCATCCTGTACCGTCTGTATCTCACCGACCATTGCGGTCACACTTTGATTTCCCTGCTGGGTCTGGCTCAAACTCTGTGCAGATAATTTGCGTACATCCTCGGTGTTGCTTGCCACCGAATTGATACTCACGGTGATCTCCTCCACTGCCGCCGCTGTCGACGCCGCCGCTTCGCTTTGTGCTTGCGAACCCTGTGCGATTTGCAATGAAGCAGAAGACAGATTGGCTGCCGAACTCGATACCGCGCTTGTACTGTTGTTTACCTGGCGGATGATGTTGGCAAAGTTGTCTATCAATCCGTTGAACGCGGTTGCAGCTTGGCCGAGCTCATCTTTTCCGTACACTTTTACACGTGCCGTCAGATCTCCATCCGCACTCATCCTCACCATCACACCACGCAGCTCGCCGACCGAATTGTTGATTCCCGATACGATGGAATAACCGAACAGACCGCCCAGCAACGTACCCACGAGCAGGATGGTGATAGATGTCGTGTGTGAAAGACTCTCGTCCGCTTTGGCTTCTTCGTACAACTTCCGCGCCTCGCGATCCTGCAGATCGATCAGGGCGTCCAAGGAATCTGTCAAAGGTCCGCTCATCTGACGAATGACTTGCTCCTGGATGCGTTTGACCGTCTCTACGTCATGCGCCTTCATGGCAACAACGGCGGGTTTGATTCCTTCCTCGACGAAACGGGCGCGCAAATCCGCAAAGGTCTTTGCCAGCACCTTTTCTTCCTCGGTCAGATAGGTCGCCATATAGGCTTCCCACTGTTTGTTTATGGCGATCCGGTTGTCGTCGATCTGCTGGATATACTTCTGCATATCCTCCGGATGGATGACACCGTTGGCGATCGCGATACGGTTGCCCAGATTCCTACGTGCGATCTCACTCAGTTGCTCAACCGGAATCAGCCGATCGTTATAGACCGAATTCAGTGCTTTGACCGTATTGCTGGTTGCGTAATAATCGATCCCGGCGATGACCAGTTCAAACACCAACAACGTCAACAACAGCATCACCAGCCTGGTCTTGATCTTCATATCGTTCAGCATGTCTATCCTTTTTCAAAAATCTAGCATCCGTTATCTGGTGAACCGGGTAGCCTCTCTTGCTTTTCGCCACTACGCTTTCGCCGCGCATTTCGTCAGCGGATATCCCGCCCTGCTGAGTTCATCGGCAGATTTCGCCGATTCTTCAGCGCTTAATCTTTCTTTAGAGGTGAGCTTGTGCAAAATACGCATCACTTTGCCACCGCACACTTGGTCAGGGGATAGCCTGCCCGCTGCAATTCATTGGCTGCCTGCAACAAGACCTCGGCAGCCGATTTGACATCCTTCACCGCCTGCGTATTGCTATCCACCAGACTGCTGACCCGTTCCAGACTGTTCGCCACGCCCTCGCCAGCAGCCGACTGTTCTTTGGAGGCGGACGCAATGTGTGCTGCACGGGCGGCCACGTTGCTTGTGGCACTCATGATCTGCTTCAATCCATCGCCGCTCTTGTGTATCAGTGCGATACCCGCGTCTTCCTCGTATACGACACTTCTCATGGCCAATACCGCCCTGTCCGAGATATCGGTGATCTCTGCGACGGTGGTTGAAATATCTTTGGTACTGTTGGCAGTACGTTCGGCCAGTTTGCGTACTTCATCTGCCACCACGGCAAAACCTCGTCCCTGCTCACCGGCACGTGCCGCTTCGATAGCAGCGTTAAGTGCCAGCAAATTGGTCTGGTCGGCGATCTCCTTGATGGCGGTGGTGATCGCGCCGATCTTGTGGATGGAGGAGCTCAGTTCCTCGATCGCCTTGCCGGTCGATTTCACAATGACCTCTATCTTTGCCGCCTCTTCCAGACTGCTCCCCATGATTTGATTGTTTTCTTCCACGACCTTCTGCGTCACCTGCACATCGCTCAAGGTATCTCCGGCCATATTCGCCACTTCGGCCACGGATTGGCTGAACTCCTCCATCGTGGCGGCGATGCTTTGGATCTGGTCCTGTTCGATCTGTGCGTTCCTGGTCACTTCGGCAACGCGCTTTTCCATGATCTCTGCCGAAGCAATGATGGTTTTGCCCGAAGCAGCGATCTCGTCCACCAGCATGCGCAAGTAGGTTTGCATATTGGTGATCTCGCGGCAGATATCACCCACCTCGTCCCCGACACCGATATCTATCTCATTGTCGAAATCACCCTGCAATACCGCGCGCATCTCCCGCTTGGAGGCTTCCAGCGGATCGCGCACATATTTAACAGCGCAATAACCGATGAAGAAGAACAGGAATACTTGTAGCACGACCTGTCCGCCCATCAGTTGAAATTCCGTGGTGCTATCCGTGCCGAGCCGCGTGGAGATGAACCACTGCCCGAACCCTAACACCACCAACAGCACACCTTGAATGACCAGTTGCAATTTGGATTTGAGCGACCAGTTCTTGAATTTCCAGTGTTCGCGTGGCGAGACGAACGGCTCTCCCGTTCGGCTGTGCTCCCGATACAGCGCTTCTGCCGCATTGATCTGATCGCGTGTCGGCGCTCTGCGTATCGATACATAACCGGTCGTGCGTCCATTCTCAATGATCGGCGCCACCGTCGCGCGCACCCAATAGTGGTCGCCGTTCTTGCAGCGGTTCTTCACCATGCCACGCCAGGGCCGCCCCGCATTCAAGGTATCCCACAACCACTTGAAGGCCTGTTCCGGCATATCGGGATGACGCACGATGTTGTGGCTCTTGCCCATCAGCTCTGCACGGCTGTAACCGGAGATCTGCTCGAAGGCATCGTTGCAATAACTGATGATGCCCTTGGTGTCGGTCTTCGAGACCAGTACCGTCCCGGCTGGGAACGGCACTTCTTTTTGTGACACGTAGGCGTTCTTGTTCTGCATGTATTCCCCCCCGATCCCGCTTGATGTCAAACCTTGAACTTACCCACCGACTTGCTCAGGTTGACGGATATCTGCTCCATTCCCTGCACTGCCGTCACGGTGCGCTGCACGATGACGTTGCTCTGTGCCGACATGGTGGCGATGCGCTCGATGTTGCGCGCGATCTCCTGTGTTGCGTCACGCTGGGTATTGATGGAACGGGATATCTCTTCCAGCCCCTGGTTGACGCCGCCCACCGATTCATTCGATTGGATAAGGATCGCCGTGACGTCGCGCACATGGTCTTGGCTGGTCTGCAATGCGTTCATACCGCGCTGCACGGTCTTTTCGACCTTGCCGGATTGCGCCCCGAGCGATTGCGTCACTTCGTCGATCTGGGTGGCGGAATGCGCGGATTTTTCGGCAAGCTTTCTGACTTCATCTGCGACCACCGCGAAACCGCGCCCTTGCTCACCGGCACGTGCTGCTTCGATGGCTGCATTCAACGCCAACAGATTGGTCTGCTCGGCGATGTCGCGCACCTGCTGCGTCATGTTGGTGATGCTCTGGGTATTGGCCACGAACTCGCTCACCGCAGTGGCGATCTCTTTCACTGCCGCCTCGACGTTCTCCAACTCCTGCACCATCTCGTGCAAACTCGCGCGCCCGCGATTGGCACGCTCCAAACTGTCCTCGGATAGCTTGGCTACACGATCCGTGCCTTCGGCGACTTGGCTGATGCTGCCACTCACTTGGGCGACCGCGGATGCCACTGCGCCCGCCGCATCACTTTGCTTTTGCACACTTTCCGACAGTTTCACCGAATCTTCAGAAAGGGAATGCGCGGCGGCGAACACCTGCTTCGCCTGCCCGTCCACTTGCGTGACGATCACCTGAAAGTTGTTGGCGAGTTCGTTGAAAGCTTTGACGGTCAGCCCTACCTCATCCTGACTGCGCACCGGAGCACGCTTGGCCAAGTCACCGCTGGCCTGCATGGCGACCATGGCCTGCTGCAACTCTTGCGTGGGACGAATGAAGAAACCGATGATCCAGCCGATAATGAAATACAGCATCACTTGAACCACAAGCTGCACAGACCACAGGAGCAGATTCGCTTTTTGCATCAGCGCGAATTCTGCCGACACATCCAGCGTGATGCTGGCTGCGCCATTGACCGAACCTTCCGGCACGATGTGGCACATCAGGCAATTGGTCCCCCTGAAATCTTTTTGGGCGATGAAGGGAATGACGACGCGAAGCCGTTGCTCACCGTCTTGGCCGCTCAACGATACTTGCTGCTGGGCGGAGGAGAGTGCAAGCTTGTCCAAATCATCGACAGCCACTTCCGATGGCATGCCCGGACCGAATTGTTCAGTCACCGGTGTATTGCGGATCACACGCAACTCGGTCACCTTGCTGGACGCCCCCATCTTCTCCACGTAGAGTTTGCGCTGCTCTTTGTCGCTGATGATGCCGTTGAGCATCAGCATATTGAGCCCGTTGAGCACGCCATCGGCGGAGACCTCGGCTTTCTGACGCGCCTCATCCAGCACGCGATCCTCGAAGGTGTTCAGCGCAGACCGCTGCGCCAATACCATGATGAGCAACAGAATGAGTTGGATTGGGATCTGTAATTTATTCTTCAGCGAAAGTTTGCTCCACCAGCTATTCATGTGCTTCTCCTATCCGAACCTGTTGTCTTGATCATGTGCCTTCTGACGCTCATAGCGGCAAACGGCTCTCTTACTTAATGTGCCACTGGATGTGTCGGCGGCGGCACTTGAATCACCGCCGTGGCCGATGGCACGCCTGATGCGCCCAACGTCGCTCCTACATCACCATTCTCAGCATCCAACTGCACTGTGCCGCCATCTTGCTGTGCAGCTTCTTCCGCTTTCTTGTTCATCACGATGATGCTAATGCGGCGATTGATCGGGTTCTGCGGTTGATCTTTGTCGAACAGCACTGCGGAAGACAATCCCACAACGCGCACGATCTTTTCATCCACCAATCCGCCTGTGATGAGCTCACGCCGCGAGGCATTGGCACGATCGGCGGAAAGTTCCCAGTTGCTGTATCTACCACCCGTAGTCGCATAAGCCGTCGCATCGGTGTGACCAGAAAGACTGACCTTGTTCGGCATGTCGTTCAGCATCAACCCGATCTCGCGCAAGATGTCGCGCGTGTAATCTTCTAGCTGTGCACTGCCGCTTCTGAACATGGGACGGTTCTTCTCATCCACGATCTGGATACGCAATCCTTCGGTGGTGAGGTCGAGCAATATCTGCTTCTTGAATTCTTTGAGCTTCTTGTTGTTCTCGATGGCCGCTTCGATCTTGGACTTTAACTCCTTGAGTTTTTCGATCTCTTGCTTGGTCTCCATACGAATTCGTTCTTCATTCGCCGCCTTGATGTTGATGATCTTTTTCTCAGGATCCAACTCGCCTGATTTCACCTGGCCTTCACTACGGGTGAGGTCTTGCCCACCGCCTTTGATGATGCTGGAACTGTCACCACTGCCCGAGCCGCCCATCAGCGCGACTTTGAGGGGTGTTTTGAAATATTCAGAGATACCTTCAAGATCTCCTTTGGAAGTCGAACCAAGCAACCACATCAGCAGGAAGAACGCCATCATCGCCGTCACGAAGTCGGCATAAGCAATCTTCCATGCGCCACCGTGATGACCGCCCGCCACCTTTTTGATGCGCTTGATGACGATGGGGCGTTTGTTCTTATCTTCAGCCATGATTCATGTTCTTGGATCAGCGTTTTTGTTTGACATGTTCTTCCAGCTCGGCGAAGCCCGGACGCTCGGTTGAGTTCAACACCTTGCGCCCGAACTCGACCGCCATCGCTGGCGCATAACCATTCAGGTTGGCCAGCAATACCACTTTTGTGGCTTGATAGATCTTTGCGTCTTCTTCCGCTTTTTGTTCGAGCAGCCCAGCAAGGGGGCCAACGAATCCATAGGCGAGCAAGATGCCCAGGAAGGTGCCGACCAAGGCGTGGGCGATCAAGATGCCCAACTCGGCAGGCGGCATGCCCACTGATTCCATGGTGTGTACGACACCCATCACCGCCGCCACGATGCCGAATGCGGGCATACCATCACCCAACTTTGCAATCACGTGAGAAGGAACCATCGCTTCGTGATGATGCGTTTCGATCTCGACATCCATCAGGTTCTCGATCTCCATCGCATTGAGGTTGCCGCTGACCATGATGCGCAGATAATCAGTAATGAACTCAACGAGGTGGTGGTCTGCCAATACTTTGGGGTATTTGCTAAAGATGGGGCTTTCTTCGGGCTTCTCGACATCGCTTTCGATAGACATCATGCCTTCCTTGCGCACTTTGCCGAGCATCTCGTACATGAACGCCATCAGCTCCATGTAAGTCTCTTTGTTGTACTTTGATCCTTTTAACAAGGTGGGTGCTGATTTGAAGGTGGCTTTCACTGCCTTCATGTTGTTGCCCACGAAGAATGCACCCAAGGCTCCACCGCCGATCATCAGCAATTCAACAGGCTGCCACAAGCCGCCCAGATGGCCACCCGCGATCGCATAACCACCGAACACGCTGCCCAGCACGACGATATATCCAACGATCACTAACATGTTCACCCCTTCACGTACTTATATAGATTTCCATTGCATCCTAGCAGTCGATGTTTTTCTTCATCCCGTGAACAGATTGAAAATCACCCGACATTTCCGGCTTTCGAGTCGATTTTGATCAGGAACAAAAACGCCGCTACTGCTGAATACACTCTTCAGTAGTAACGGCGAGGGGAAGAGAAACTTTAGCTAAGGCGGAAACGAGTTACGCTGCTGCTTCAGCTAAAGCAGCCTTCTTGGTCTTGCCTGCACGTGAGGGGGGGCGACAAATACCGCAGGTGTAGTCACTGCAGAGCTCATTGGTATGTACGACAAATTGGCCACCACATTCCTTGCAGGTGGTCAGTTGCAACATCTTCGCGTCAAAAAAGCGGATGAGAAACCATGCGCGCGTGATACTGAGAGAAGGTTCACCGCCACTGACCTCGATCTGCTCCAAGTACAGGCGGTAGCTCTTGATGAGCGCCTCGACACCGGAAATATTGGCGTTCTTGATGAGGAACTGGTGGATACCCATGAACAGAGAGGAGTGGATGTTCGGCAACCAACTCATGAACCAGTCGGTGGAATACGGTAGCATTCCCTTGGAAGGCGATTCGCCTTTGACTTCTTTATAGAGCTTGAGTAGGCGTTCGCGGCTTAGATGCGTCTCTTCCTGCAACAATTGCAGGCGTGCGCCCAATTCGATCAGCTCGACGGCGATCTGTATCTCGCGCGCTTCTGTCACCACACTCTTATTGCGCATGATGGTCTCCCAGTATTGAAATTATTCGCGTAGTGTTCGTTTGGTCCCTCTCCCTCTGAGGGATAACCAGCGACTTGCACGGCTTTATCGTGCTTAGTCGAATGGCCAGTAGTTCCATCAGGATTCGGGGGTAGGAAACGTGCATATCGAAAGTTGGGCACCCAGAAATATGCACGTTACGCAGCGAGCAGTTCAGG
>VBWD01000048.1 GCA_006218055.1 Gallionellaceae bacterium | reverse complement strand
GCCCACACGCTCTTGGCCGGATAACCCAGCAAGATGTCCAGCGTCACATCATTGCCGCTAACCTTGATGTTCTTGACCGACTTGCCTGAGATGAAATCCTTTTTCGTGTTGGGGTCGATCAGGTACTTCAGCGCATTCTGTACATCTGCTTCAGTAAAACTCATTGCTTGCTCCAATCCATGAATGTACGGATTTTACTTGAGTTAATGCGTCATGGCTTGGCTCGATTCATTCAGGTCTAGGTACGCTTCCCTTTACACCCAGCACGGCTCTACCGTAAATTCCGCCCATGAATAAATATTTGCTTATCTTACTAGCCAGCTTGCTCGTTGCTTGCAGCTCACCCGCCGAAAGGCCAGACAACGCATCGGATGATCGCATGAACGATCTGGTGATGTACGCCATGAGCCTCGCCGATACCCCCTATCGGTTCGGCGGCAACTCATCAGACAAAGGGTTCGATTGCAGCGGCTATGTCGGGCATGTGTATCGCCATGAGCTGAATGTCTCGCTACCGCGCACCAGCCGCGAGATCAGCCGTATCGGGCAACCCATCGAGCAAAGTGAATTGCGTCCAGGCGATCTGGTGTTCTACAACACCCTACGCCAGCCCTTTTCCCACGTTGGCATCTATCTCGGCGAAGGCAAATTCGTGCATTCTCCCAAGAGTGGCGATCGCATCCGCGTCGAGCAGATGCAATACAACTACTGGAAGACGCGTTTCAACGGAGCGCGGCGCATCCGTTAAAACTATTTTTTTGCCGCCTTTAACTCCATCGCCAATTGGTGCACCGACATCGCGTAATACGTACTGATGTTGTAACGCATGATGACGTCGAAATTCTCGAACACCAGCCAATACTCTTTGCCGGAATCGAAAGTCAGATCCAACACCCACGAAGGTGGCAATACGGATTCTGTCGAAACCATCGGCGTTACGCCCACATCGACCTTCCAGGCAAAGGTCGGACGCACTTCCGTCAGCACGTCCAGTCGCTTCTCGTCCGCCACCCTTGCTTGCAATGCGACAGGCTCGCCAGTGCGCCAGCCATAGTGTTTGAAATAATTCGCCACACTGCCGATAGCATCTTCAGGTTCATGCAGGATGTCCACCTTGCGGTTGCCGTTGTAATCCAACGCATATTTTCGATAGTTGCTCGGCATGAATTGAGGGATGCCGAGCGCCCCTGCGTAGGAGGATTGGATGGATAACAGATTGAAATCTTGCTCGCGCACCAACAACAGATACTTCTCCAGCTCAGAGCGAAAAAATTCCTCGCGCTTTGGATAATCGAATGCTAGCGTGGTCAATGCATCCAAGGTGCGGAACTTGCCTGCATTCTTGCCGTAGAGCGTTTCCACTCCGATGATGGCGATGATGTATTCCTGCGGTACGCCGAACTGTTTCTCGGCACGTTTCAACGTGGACTCGTACTTGTTCCAGAACTTGATGCCACCATCGATGCGTTGTTGATTGATGAACGCCGCCCTATATTCGGCCCACGGCTTCATGGTGGCAGGTTTCGAGATCGCTGCGATGACATCAGGTTTGTGTTCTGCACGTTTAAACGTGCGCACCAGCTCTTCTCTTTTGAATTGATGCTTTGCCACCATCTCGTCGATGAAAGCAGGAATGCCGGGCAAGTCGGCGGAATGTGCAAGTGAAGGAAGCAGAATGAGGAGCAAAAAAGGCAGTGTTTTCATAGCGCGCGCATTTTACTCGACAGCATCTCGCCTCACTGTTAAATTTCGCCCCATTCAGAAACCCACGAAAGCCCTGTAAATATCATGGAAAAACCCGTACAACATCACCGCCTCCTCATCCTCGGTTCTGGCCCGGCTGGCTACACCGCTGCCGTGTACGCTGCGCGCGCCAATCTGAAGCCCGTGCTCATCACAGGCATGGCACAAGGTGGACAACTGATGACCACCACCGAAGTGGACAACTGGCCAGCGGATGTGAATGGCGTGCAAGGCCCTGAGCTGATGCAACGTTTCCAGCAACACGCGGAACGCTTCAACACCGAGATCGTGTTCGACCACATCCACACCGCCAAACTGCAACAGAAGCCGTACACACTGATCGGCGATGCGGCAACCTACACCTGCGACGCGCTCATCATCTGCACCGGTGCGTCGGCACAGTACCTTGGGCTACCTTCGGAAGAAGCCTTCATGGGTAAAGGCGTGTCCGGTTGCGCCACCTGCGACGGTTTCTTCTATCGCAACAAACCGGTCGCCGTCGTCGGCGGCGGCAACACCGCCGTGGAAGAAGCGCTGTATCTTGCCAACATCGCCAGCCATGTCACACTCATTCACCGTCGCGACACCTTCCGTGCGGAAAAGATCATGATCGATCATCTGATGGATAAGGTAAAAGAAGGCAAGATCACCTTGCAACTGCACCAGACATTGGATGAAGTGCTGGGTGATAACAGCGGCGTCACTGGTGCGCGCCTCAAGAATGCGCAGACGGGTGCGACGCAGGACATCAAAGTGGACGGCGTGTTCATCGCCATCGGCCACAAGCCCAACACCGACATCTTTGCCGGACAACTGGAGATGGAGAACGGCTATCTCGTCACCCAAGGTGGTCGCAACGGTAACGCAACCCAAACCAGCATCGCTGGCATCTTCGCCGCAGGCGATGTACAAGACCACATCTATCGCCAAGCCTGCACCAGTGCAGCCACAGGTTGTATGGCCGCATTGGATGCAGACAAATACCTGGCCGCATTGGGGTAAGTCGTGAAAGAAAAGCCGGAACAGGATAACGACTTGTTCCGGCAAGCATTGGGAGATGTGGTCCCTCTCAAGCAGAATGACCGCATCGTTCCAACTCCCAAGCCGCTCAGAACAAAAGACACCCCACTTACTTCGACCTTCATCGCGGACGACCTTTCCGATCACGGTGCTGGCGATATCGCCGCCACCGAATATCTGAGCAACGGCCTGAACCGCATGACACTGCGTAAATTGCGGCGTGGTGATTGGCCGCCTCAGGACAGCTTGGACCTGCACGGTCTCACCAATGTCGAAGCAAGACAGTTATTAGTGACCTTCCTGCATCACGCCACCCAAGGTGGCTTACGTTGCGTCAATGTCATCCACGGCAAAGGATGGCGAGACGAAGGACGCGACGGGATACTCAAGGTCAACACCCGCCATTGGCTGACCCAACATGCACAGGTGCTAGCGTTCTGCGAAGCACCAGCAAATGCGGGCGGGGGTGGCGCAGTGTGGGCACTGCTGAAGACAAAGGCATAATCCAACATCAGGGTTGACATCAGAACAAACGTTCTCTACCATTCAAAGAACGTTCGTTCTCCGGAGATTGTCATGCCCCTTCTTAATCAACACCTCGCAAGCTCAAACCGCCGTAGCGCCTCCGTCCTGCTTTCCCTGACGCACCCGAATAAATCCATGTTCGAAAGACAACGTGCTTTATTGCGTAAAGCAGTCCCAGCAGGCTATCCATCCCCCGCTGATGACCATGTGGAGCGACGTTTGAGCTTGGACGAGCACCTGATCGAACATAAGGAATCAACCTTCTTCATGCGCGTGGCAGGACACTCGATGCGTGACCTAGGCATATACGATGGCGATCTGCTGGTAGTAGATAGAGCCGTTCCCGCGACGAACGAGAGCGTAGTTGTGGCGGTGATGGATGGAGAGTTCACGGTGAAACAGTTGCTCTACACACCACAAGGCAAAGTCCTACGCGCTGCACATCCTGACTATCCAGATGTGCTCGTCAAACCTGATTTGGACTTCTCGATATGGGGCGTAGTACAGTGGAACGTGCACAAGGTGTGAATGAAAATGAGCTGTGGAAATTAAAAAACCCGCTGATTGATGAGATCAGCGGGTTTACTTATTTGGGGTGATCGATGGGGCTCGAACCCACGACAACTGGAATCACAATCCAGGGCTCTACCAACTGAGCTA
>VBWD01000010.1 GCA_006218055.1 Gallionellaceae bacterium | reverse complement strand
GGCGCGCTATTGGGTAATGGCCCGCAGCTTTGGGTCGATATGCAAACGAAATATGATCTTTGGCTGGCAGAGGAAAAGCTTCACGATATTTTAATAGGCATGCACCGCATCGCAAGTCCTGCAATCGCCTAATTCTAGTGTGTTGCATCGACCGGTTGAATCCGCAAACGTGAAGCGGACATTACTTCAGCACTAGCAAACAGCCACATCAGAATAACTCCACAGTCCGTTGTGGCCGGAAGCAGTTATACGCTGCTAAGACGATAGCTGAAGTCCGTGTTGTCGTGTTTGGGTAGAATGTCTCCCATGCCCAATCTCAAGATCGCCACCTACAACATCCACAAAGGTTTCTCGCAGTTCAATCGGCGCGTCGTGTTGCACGAGTTGCGCGAGAAGTTGCGCGAGTTGGATGCGGACATCGTGTTTCTGCAGGAGGTGCAGGGTGAGCACGAGGGGCATGCGGAGAAACATGCGAGCTACCCTGCAGCACCCCAGCACGAATATTTGGCGGACGAGGTGTGGGCGCATCACGCTTACGGTATGAACGCGGTGTATGAAGCGGGGCATCACGGCAACGCTATCCTGAGTCGCTATCCCATCCTTCGAACATTCAATAAAGACGTGTCGGCGCATCGCTTCGAGCAGCGTGGGCTGTTGCATTGCGAGATCGATTTCAAGGGGAGGTCCGTTCACTGCTTCTGCGCTCATTTTGGACTGTTCGCCAAAGGACGTCGTGCGCAGATGGGCGCGCTGATAGAGCATGTGCGGGATGAGGTGGAGGTTGATTCGCCTTTGGTCATCGCCGGCGATTTCAACGATTGGCGCAATCAGTTGAGTCAAGAGTTCGAGAGTGAGCTGCATGTGCAGGATGCTTTTCAACTGGGACACGGTAATCTTGCGCGTAGCTTCCCCTCCGCCTTTCCCCTATTCAAGCTCGACCGTATCTACGTGCGCGGCTTCGATGTGGAGCACTGCAAAGTACACGGTGGTCGGCGCTTGTCCGACCATGCCGCCTTGCTTGCGGAGTTGAAGATACGATGAATCGAACCTTCCAGATCGGGCGCAACAAGTTGATGCTGTTGCAGAACGGCACGCGCTTCTTTCCGCAGTTGTGTGCAGATATCGACGCGGCGCAACACTACGTCTATCTGGAGACTTACATCTTCGCGGCCGATGAGACAGGGCGCTTAGTGTCACAGGCTTTGCAACGCGCCGCCTTGCGTGATCTGACGGTGACTTTGCTCATTGATGGTTTTGGTTCGGCTGAGTTGCCGCAAGCATGGATAGATGAGTTGCGTGAGGCAGGGGTTGATGTGCAATGGTTCAGGCGTGAGATATCGCCGTTCACATTGAAGCCGAACCGCCTGCGGCGCTTGCGCCGATTGCACCGCAAGCTGGCAGTGATCGATGGCGAGATCGCCTTCATTGGGGGTATCAACATCCTGAACGACATACCCGATGGTGCGGATTTCGATGCGCCCCGTTTGGATTACGCAGTGCGAGTGCAGGGTAAGGCCGCCATTGAAGTACAAGAAGCGATGCGCAGGTTGTGGGACGTCGTCAAGTCGGCGTCACTACGCAAACGCATCGGCAGGTTGCAGTCGAGATTGATTGGCGGCAGCAAGAAAGTTTCCGGGGCGTTCATTGAGTTGCTGTTGCGAGACAACCTGCGCCATCGCAGAGACATCGAACATGCCTATCTGCAAGCCATCGCATCCGCTCAACGCGAGATCGTCATCGCCAATGCCTACTTCCTGCCGGGGCGGGAATTTCGTCAGGCGTTAAAGGATGCGAACAGGCGCGGGGTGCGTGTGGTGTTGCTGCTACAGGGCAAGGTGGAATACATCATGCAGCATTACGCCACGCTCGCTCTTTACGGGAAGTTGCTGGAGGCGGGCATAGAGGTCTACGAATATCGCGATAGCTTCTTGCATGCAAAAGTCGGTGTGATAGACAGCGAATGGGCGACCGTGGGTTCATCCAACTTGGAGCCGTTCAGTTTCTTTCTTGCGCGCGAAGCTAATTTGGTTGTGCGTGACGAGGCGTTTTCCAAGTCCTTGCGTACTAGTTTATTCAGGGCAATCGAATCGGGGGGCGTGCGTGTAGATACGGTTGATCTGAATCCGCTCTCGCTGATATTGGCTCGACTCAGTTATGGACTTATCCGCCTTGCCTTGGGGCTATTGGGCTTATCCAAGAAGCAGTAGGTGATGCGGCTATAATGCCGCCCTGATCTATCGTTCAACCTGCCATGCGCTCACATTCATCCCATTCTTCCGCCACGCCAACTCGTACTGATTGGAAAGTCATCCGTAGCTTGGTTCCGTACCTGCTTGAGTTCAAGTGGCGGGTGACCTTCGTGGTGATTCTGTTGGTTGCTTCCAAGCTCGCCAACGTGGTCGTACCGCTCGCGCTCAAAGAGATCGTGGATGCGATGAGTAAACCGCAGGCGATGCTGGCGATTCCCGTGTTCCTCATCGCAGGGTATGGCTTGCTGCGTTTGTTCAGCACGCTGTTCGGCGAGTTGCGCGACGCGCTGTTCGCCAAGGTGACGCAACGCGCTATCCGCCGTGTCGCCCTGCAAGTGTTCGAGCATCTGCACAGCCTGAGTCTGCGTTTCCATCTGGAACGGCAGACCGGCGGCGTATCGCGCGACATCGAGCGCGGTACACGCGGTATCAGTTTCTTGCTCACTTTTCTGCTGTTCAACATCCTGCCGACCTTGCTGGAGATCGGCTTGGTGGCGGCCATCCTGTTCGTCAAATACAACCCGTGGTTCGCCATCATCACTTTCGCCACGCTGGTGCTCTATATCGCTTTCACATTGATCATCACCGAGTGGCGCATGGTGTTCCGCCGCAACATGAACGACAAGGATTCCAAAGCCAATACGCGCGCCATCGACAGTCTCATCAATTACGAGACGGTGAAGTATTTTGGCAATGAAAAATATGAAGTGTCGCGCTACGACGAGCAGATGAAGGATTGGGAATTTTCCGCCGTGAAGAACCAGACTTCATTGGCGGCACTTAACGCGGGGCAGAGCATCATCATCGCCATCGGCGTCACTTTACTCATGTTGCTGGCGGCGGACGAGGTGGTGAAGGGCAACATGACCATCGGCGATTTGGTGTTGGTCAACGTGTTTATGTTGCAACTCTACATGCCGCTGCACTTTTTGGGTTTCGTCTATCGCGAGATCAAGAACGCGCTGGCGGATATGGAGAAGATGTTCCGTTTGCTGGATGCGAACCGCGAGATCGAAGATGCGCAGGATGCACCGTCGCTGCAATTGGATAAAGCCATGGTTCGATTCGAGAGAGTGGCATTCTCCTATGACCCCTCGCGCCAGATATTGCACGAGGTGGATTTCGAGATACCCAGTGGGAATACGGTCGCGGTGGTCGGTGCGAGCGGGGCGGGTAAGTCCACGCTGTCGCGCCTGCTTTTCCGCTTCTACGATGTGGATAGCGGCAGTATTTCGATCGACGGACAAGATATACGCAACGTGACGCAGAGTAGTCTGCGTGCCTCCATCGGCATCGTGCCGCAGGATACGGTGCTGTTCAACGACACCATCTACTACAACATCGCTTACGGCAACCCCAATGCCAGTCGTGACGAAGTCATTCGTGCGGCACAGTCAGCCCATATCCATCACTTCATCGAATCGCTGCCGCAAGGTTACGACAGCATGGTGGGTGAGCGCGGTTTGAAACTGTCCGGGGGGGAGAAACAACGTGTCGCTATCGCGCGCGCCATCTTGAAGAACCCCGCGATTCTGATTTTTGATGAAGCCACTTCTGCATTGGATTCCAAATCGGAGAAGGCCATCCAAGACGAGTTGCGCAGCATCGCGCAGAACCGTACCACCCTGGTCATCGCGCACCGTTTGTCTACCGTGGTGGATGCTCACCAGATACTCGTCATGGACAAAGGCCGCATCATCGAACGTGGCACGCATCGCGAATTGTTGTCCCAACAAGGGGTGTATGCGCAGATGTGGGCGTTGCAACAACAGGAAGAACAATAACGATTATCAAATACTCATTGATTATTTTAGGTTTTTCAGGTTATCCTCCGCGCCGTTCCGTCAATTCGGACAGGGGAATTCATGCGTAACACTATTTTTGCACTGATGTTGTTGAGCTATGCGCTGATCGCGCAGGCTGCAGACCATCAACAAGTCGCATTGTTGGATCAAGGTGATCAGTACGCTACCTTCAGGAATACCCCTGCACCCAGACTGAGTTCTGCCATCGCGATGATCTACGACGAGCAGACGCAACGCCCCCTTTTCACCAAAAATGCCAATGAAGTCGTGCCTATCGCATCAATCACTAAATTGATGACAGCGATGGTCGTGCTCGATGCAAGATTGCCGCTGGACGAGCGCATCACCATCAGCTCTTTGGATCGCGATCGCTTCAAAGGTACTCGTTCACGTATGCGCAATGGCATGATGCTGACACGGGGTGAGTTGTTGAAGTTGGCCTTGATGGCTTCCGAGAATGTCGCTGCCGCCGCGCTGGCACGTACTTATCCCGGTGGTACGCAAGTGATGTTGTCCATGATGAACGCCAAGGCGCGCGAATTGGGGATGACTTCCACACGCTTCGATGATGCGACTGGTTTGCATAGTTCCAATGTCTCGACGGCACACGATCTGGTCAAGATGGTGTCGGCAGCTAGTGAGTACGACGAGATCGAACGCTTCTCTACGACAAGCACTCATACAGTCCAAGTCTCCGGTCGTCGTTCGCTGCGTTTTAACAACACCAACCCGCTGGTAAGAAGTGCTTCTTGGGATATCGGTTTGAGCAAGACGGGCTATATCAGCGAAGCTGGAAAGTGCTTGGTGATGCAAGCGAAGATATCCAATCGCCCTGTCGTGATCGTGTTGCTCGACTCATGGGGTAGGCATACCCGTGTCGGTGATGCGAACCGCATCAAACGTTGGATGGAAGGAACGCCAGAACCGACTAGAAAAGTCCGCCGTATTCGACGTGGATGATCATCAAGGAATCGTGATGAAAAAGGGGGCTGCCAAGCCCCCTTTTTCATTGGCGCGGCGGACGTAGTGCAACGACGACGACTGCGACGAGGACGACAAGTATGATGAGTTCGATGAACATGGTGTCTGAATGTGTTGATGTGTGCCCATTCTACCTTGGTGCTGCGACTTGGGAACTCAATGCCTAAGGTACAATCCGAGCCTTCATCGTGTTACCCCTAGAGTGCATTCTTTGTCCGAATACTCAATGAATCGTCTGATGATCGCTTGGTCTTTGATCGGTTTGCTCACCGTTGGTTGGGTGGCGAGCGTGCAAGCGAAGTCGGGCAGTATCCCTGCGGTCATTCTGATTGCGCCAGAAAAGGTGCGTCCTGTACTCGTCCAGTACTTCACACTTCCCGAGGAGTTGATGAGGACAGAAAGCGAGCGAGCGGTGTTCATGCGCCGTGCACAACGCGAGATACCCGAGTTGTTGATGACTGAAGGCTATTTCTCCAGCAAGGTGCTGCTGCGTTCCGTTATGATTTCGGGCACGCTCGAGTTGTTGGTCGAGCCGGGTCCGCTTACCAAGGTCAGCGCAGTGAATATCGAATTGCGTGGAGACATCGCACAAGCAGATGCGCAACGTGCGATGCAATTACGCAAAGAATGGTCATTGCCACAGGGAAAGGGGTTCAGTTCAGCGGCTTGGGATCGAGCCAAGACCGATCTGCTCACGCAATTGGCGCGCAAGGAATATGCCGCTGCGCGTATCGTCGATAGCTCGGCAAAGGTCGATATCCCTTCCGCCACAGCGCAGTTGAACATCGTTCTGGACTCAGGCCCACGTTATCGTTTCGGCGCGATGCAAGTGAGCGGTTTGGAGCGCTACTCGGAAGCATTGGTGACGCGCTATGCTTCCTTCAAAGAGGGGGAGCTCTATGATCGCAACCAACTGTTGATCTTTCAAACGCGTTTACAGAATCTATCTCAATTCAGCTCCATCATCGTCAGTCTAGACATGCCGCCCACTGTGGAAACGGCGAGTGGAGCCGTGATCGCTGCGCCTGTGAAAGTGCAAATCGTCGAGGCGCAATCGCGCAAGGTATCCACCGGTTTGGGCTACAGCACCAACAACGGCTTGCGCAGCGAGTTGAGTTATCTCGATAACAATTTCGTCGGTCGTGCGTGGGCTTTCAGCACGGCATTGGTGTTGGAGAACAATCGTCAGACCCTATCGACGAGCATCGACACCTTGCCTAATCCTCAAGGATTTCGTTTGCAGTGGTTAGCCAGTGGAGAGCGCACCACGATCCAAGGCTTGGAGACACTGCGCGATAAGTTCGGTGTGACGCGCAGTCACACGGTGTACGGTAACGAATTCAACATCGGCTTGAACTGGCAGCAGGAGCATCGCATCCCTGATGGTGGCATGCGCGAGACCAACCAAGCGTTGGTGCTCGACTGGCGCTGGATGCAGCGTGCAGTGGATGATCCGCTGATGCCGATGTCGGGATCGCTCACCGAGTTTCGTCTGGGCGGAGCGGGCAAGGCCGTATTCTCGGATGAGGATTTCGTCAGAACTTATCTGCGACGCCAGCAATGGATACCGTTAGGCGAGAACGATGTTGTCTCCTTGCGCGGCGAGGCGGGATATACCAAGGCGCAGACGCGCGTGAATATCCCGCAAGAATATCTGTTCCGAGTCGGTGGCACGCAGACGGTACGCGGCTATGCCTACCAAAGCTTGGGGGTGCATGAAGGCGATGCGGTGGTCGGTGGTCGTGCGATGGTGACGGCGAGTGCCGAGTACACACATTGGTTCACTGCGCTGGGGGTGGCCGCCTTCGCGGATGCGGGCGATGCTGCGGACACCCCCGAAGCGCTCAAACCCGTCATCGGCTATGGTTTTGGCGTGCGCTGGCGTAGCCCTGTTGGTCCTTTGGCGCTGGATGTGGCGCGCAGCAAAACGGTATCCGATCTTGTTTATCACTTCTCTATCGCGGTGGCTTTCTGATGGAGAAAGAGAACGCCGGCCTATCGTTACGTAGCAAAATCGTCCTTGGCTTGCTGACTCCCTGCTTTTTGGTCGCGGGGTTGGGTTACTACTTGCTCGGCACCACGTCGGGTATGACATGGATGGCGGGCGTGATGGATAGACACACGCGTGGTGCATTTAAGGTGGATGGGCTGACGGGTTCCTTGTTTGGTGGATTCACGGCGCAACATCTCGCTTTCAATTCTGAAACGCAACGTTTCGACGCGAGAGGGATAGAGGTGGATTGGCAGCCGCGCGCGCTGCTGAGTCAGGAGTTGCATCTGTTGCGTGTGAGCGTGCAGCAGATCGACCTGCATGCGGAGCAAGTCAGTACTGCTACGACGGCTCCTATGCTACCCGCGTCGCTACAACTTCCTTTGGAGGTGACTGCCGCGAAGGTCCATGTGGGCTCGTTCCGTTGGTTCGCCGCAGGCTCGACCCAGCCTGATTTTGTAGTGAGCGAGGTGGATGCCAGCTTGAGCAGCGATTCTCGTCAACATCGCGTTAATTTGATGAATGCGCAGCTACCCTTCGGCGAGATGGCGGGTGATTTGACGTTGGCGAGTGCCAGTCCATTTGCCGTAAATTCACACATCACCTTGGATACCACCACACCGCGTTCAGAGAAGTTGCAGGTACAGGCAGATGTGCAGGGCGAGTTGCGCAATCTAGAGATCAAGCTAAAAGCCGAGGGCGCGGGAGCGCACGCTCACGGAACGATATTGCTATCGCCCCTGGATGACGTGCTGCTACAACGCATCCAGATGCAGTTCAAAGGAATCGATGTCGCGCGCTGGTTAGAGAAAGCGCCGCAAACGCGCCTATCAGGCCGCCTCGATGCGCGTGGACAACAAGGTGATCGCATGGAAGGCGATGGCGGAAGCGTTAGACCTGAATGGCATCCCTATCGTTGATGCGCGCGCACACTTGAACCTATCTGTCGAGCATTGGCAGATCAGCCGCTTAGAAGCGAAGACATTGCTGGAGGGGCAACTCGCAGGTAATCTCGATTGGAACTCCAAAAAACAATCCGGTGAGGCGCAACTGACGTTGCGCGAAGTGAACATGCAAGGCTTGGATAGCCGACTACCTTCGAAGCTGATGAATGGAAAGATCGCACTGGATGGTGCAGGAAAGTCTCAACATGCGGTGTTGGAGTTGACCGATGGTGAGTCGAAACTGAGCGGTGATCTGACACGACAAGGTCGGCAAGTCGTATTGCATAGTCTGCGACTAGTGCGTGGTGAGACGAGTATCGAGGGGCATGGCCAACTTGCACTCGATAAGAGTCAGAAATTCAATTTCAGCAGCCAAGTCCATAAGTTGAATTTGGCTGAATTCAGCAACTCTCCTGCAACTGACTTGAATGCGGAACTGAAGATCAAAGGGGAGTTGTTACCGGAGGTCACTGCAGAGATGCAGTTCGCGCTAGCGAACAGTCACTTTGCGCAGTATGAGATCGGTGGGGCAGGGTGGGCAGCGATCATCAATGGTAAACATGGCAAGGGCGAGATGGCATTCCACCTCGGTGACAACCGACTATCAGTCAAAGGAAGCTATGGGCTGGGAGCGGACGAGTTGCGCTTCGATCTGGCGGCCTCCGATCTGTCGCAGGTTGATGTCAACTTGGGGGGCGAGTTGAATGGACGTGCCTCACTTACGGGGAGTATCGCTGAGCCGCAATTCGATTTCTCTTTCAGCGGTAAAGAGCTGAAGTTGCCAGCAGGGCAAACGATCGCCAGTGTGGATGCGGCGGGTGATGTCTCTGCGCAATCAATGACGCTCAATCTGGTGTTGCAGAATTTCAAACAAGGGAATGCATTACGAGTCCCTGATGCAAGTTTTGAGTTGCAGGGCGCACCAGCAGACCACAATATCAAGATGCGCGCCAAGGTAGAGCATGGCTCGCAGGTGCGGGAAGAGTTGCAACTACAGGCACATGGTGGCTTGAGTGGTCTCGATGAAGGATGGCGTGCAATGCGTTGGCAGGGCTCTCTCGATGAGTTCTTCGGCCTAGGTACGGTGTCATTGCGATTGCTCAGCACCACTGCGCTAACACTTGCTGCGGAGAATGTGGAACTGGGCGCGGCCGACATCGCACTGGGCGGTGGCCGCACGCATCTGGAAACCACGCGTTGGACGCCGGCATACTGGCAGAGCAACGGTAGCTTCAGCGGCTTGGGGATTCGCGCCGTGAACGTGGATGACATCCCGCCTGCGCTGGATAACTTGGGCACGTTGCGCTTTGGTGGCGCATGGGATGTGAAGAAGGATGCGCATTGGGACGCAAAGTTGCAAGTGCAACGCGAAAGCGGAGATTGGGTGGTCGATCCCAAGACGGGTGCGCTGTTCGGGTTGAGCGATGTGCGCATGTCGGCTCAGGTGGTCAGCGATCAATTGCAAGCTGAACTTGCTGCCAGCGGAGAGAAGTTGGGCGAGATGAAAATGACTGCCAATATGCCGCTGACCATTGCGGGCGAGCGTTGGACTGTGGCTGCCGATGCGCCGCTGACTGGGCATCTGTATCTCGATTCAAACGACTTGTCGTGGTTGGGGCCGGTACTCGACAGTAATTTTCAGAGTGGCGGTAAATTAAAATTGGATGCCGATTTGGTCGGTGATATGCACACACCGCGATTGCGTGGCATGGTGCAAGGTGAAGGATTGAGTTTTGGCATGCTGGATCAAGGCGTGCGACTGGAGCAAGGTCAGTTGAAGGCACGCTTCGAACAAGACCTTGTGCATCTCGATCTGTTCGATTTCGACTCGCCTTATCTCGCTCAGCCCAAAGACAAGTTGTTGGGTGATTTCAAGCTGAGTCGCCCTGCTGGGAAATTGAGCGCGAGCGGTATGCTCGACCTCAAAGGTGATACGGGCGGTGTGAATATCATTGCGCAACAGTTCCCGCTGTTGCAACGCGCTGACCGTTGGGTCATCGCTTCCGGTAAGGGGCATGCGCGCTTCTCAGGCAAGACACTCATCTTGGATGGTGACATCCGAGCCGATGCCGGTCTCATCGATCAACCCGTGAGTAACCGCCCACAGCTCGATGAAGATGTGCAGATCGTCGGGCAAGAAGAGGATGAGAGCGTCAAACAGCAGAACAAAGTGAGTGCAACACTGGACTTGGGGGACAAGTTCTTCATCCGCGCATCGGGTCTGGAAGCACGCCTAAAAGGTAATTTGGATGTGCGCGGCGAACCGGGTGAGCCACTCAGCGTGACGGGCATCATCGAAGCGCAGGATGCGGTGTTCGACGCCTACGGTCAGCGTCTGCAAGTTGAACGTGGGATGGTGAACTTCCAAGGCCGTATGGATGACCCCGGCTTGAATATCTTGGCTTATCGCAAAGGACTGGATGTGGAGGCTGGCGTTGAAGTGAGTGGTACGGCACGCAAACCCATCATTCGCCTCGTGTCCAACCCAAATGTGCCGGATGCCGAGAAGCTCTCATGGATCATCTTGGGGCGTGTGCCTGACAGCAGCGGTATCGACTCATCGTTGTTGCTGTCCGCCGCGACCAATATCATGGGCGGTCAGTCCGCTTCCAAGATCGGGCGCGCGGTCGGTGTGGACGAGCTGTCGCTAAATCAGAAAGCCGGTGGAGTCGATCCATTGCTCAGCCAAGTGGTGACAGTGGGTAAGCGCCTCAATCCTCGCGCCTACTTGAGTTATGAACAGGGACTGTCTTCGGGTACGGGTATCACTAAGTTCACCTATACCTTGACCCCGCGCATCACACTCGTGACTCGCACCGGTGTCGAGGATGCGCTCGATATCTTCTATTCCTTCCGCTATCGCTGATTTATCTTGCTTGACCCGGAGTGTTGTCTTGTTTATTATTTTAACAATCGTTTAACAATAGAATCATAAGATGATGAAACCGGCTCAAGTTGTGAAGGCTTTAGCGGCACTGGCGCAGCCAACTCGTTTGGCTATCTACCGCCTGTTGGTCACGAGTGGGCCGGAAGGATTGGCGGCAGGACAGATCGCCGAGAAGCTGAAGGTGTCGCCCGCCAATATGTCGTTCCACTTTAAGACACTCAGCCATGCTGGGCTGGTCGAGAGCACGCAGGAAGGGCGCTTCGTCTACTACGCGGCGAACTTCGCAGTGATGAATGGCATGGTGGATTATCTGACCGAGAACTGTTGTGGTGGGCATGACGATAGTTGTAAGGCACCCACTAAGAAATGTTGATAAAAGGAAAGTGAAATGAGTGAGAAGCAATACAACGTTCTGATCTTGTGCACGGGTAACTCGGCGCGCAGCGTCCTAGGTGAAGTGCTGTTCAACGTGTTGGGCAAGGGTAAGTTCAAAGCCTACAGCGCGGGTAGCAAGCCTGCGGGAAAAGTGAACCCTGGTGCGATCGAGTGGTTGCAATCGCACGGGCACAGTATCGAAGGATTGCGCAGCAAGAGCTGGGATGAGTTCTCTCGTTCCGATGCGCCCGAGTTCGATTTCATCTTCACCGTGTGCGATAACGCTGCGGGTGAAACCTGCCCGCTGTGGCTAGGCCATCCTGCGACTGCACATTGGGGTATCCCCGACCCGGCGCATATCGAAGGTGATGAAGCTCGTCGCGCTGCGTTCAATAAGGCGGCGGAGCAATTGGCACGCCGTATCCAATTGTTCATGGCATTGCCCATCGATAAACTGGACAAGCTGGTGTTGAAAGACAAGCTGAACGAGATCGGGCGTATCCAGGATTGATGGTATGAGCATCTTCGAACGTTACCTGACCCTGTGGGTCTTCCTCTGCATCATCGTTGGCGTAGTGCTGGGGCAGTTCATTCCAGCACCATTCCACTGGTTGGGCACTTTGGAGATCGCCAAGGTCAATATTCCCGTGGGGCTACTTATCTGGGTGATGATCATCCCCATGCTGTTGCGCATCGACTTTGGAGCGCTGCACGAGGTGCGCAAACATTGGCGCGGTATCGGTGTCACTTTATTCATCAACTGGGCGGTGAAGCCGTTTTCGATGGCGCTGCTCGGGTGGTTGTTCATCCGTCATTTGTTTGCGCCCTATCTTCCCGCCGAGCAACTTGATAGCTACATCGCAGGATTGATATTACTGGCCGCTGCACCCTGCACCGCGATGGTGTTCGTGTGGAGCCGACTGGTGAATGGTGAGCCTATGTTCACCTTGAGCCAAGTTGCCCTCAACGACGCCATCATGGTGTTCGCATTCGCTCCGCTCGTGGCTTTATTGCTCGGCATGTCTGCCATCATCGTGCCATGGGATACGTTGCTGGTGTCTGTCCTGCTCTACATTGTTTTACCTGTCTTCATCGCACAAGCATGGCGTAAATGGTTGATGTCGCATGGCGAGAACACTTTGCAATCTACGCTGGAAAAACTTGGCCCAATATCTATCTCTGCGCTGTTGCTCACACTGGTGTTGCTGTTCGCCTTCCAAGGTAAAGCCATCGTCGAACAACCACTCATTATTTTGATGCTGGCCGTGCCCATCACTATCCAGGTGTACTTCACATCGGGTTTGGCTTACTGGCTAAATCGTCGCTTGGGGGAAGTTCATTGCGTGGCGGGACCTTCGGCCTTGATCGGTGCGTCCAACTTCTTCGAGTTGGCCGTCGCGGCTGCCATCAGTCTGTTTGGATTTGAATCAGGCGCGGCACTGGCGACTGTGGTCGGTGTATTGATCGAAGTGCCTGTGATGCTGAGTGTGGTGTATCTGGTGAAGCGTAGTCAGGGGTGGTACGAAGCGAAGCGGTAACGGGGTTGTGGCTCCGACATAACCTAAAAGTTAGCCTTCACCGCAGTCTCGTATTGCTCTGTTAGAGCAAAATGATTGTGGTTTCGACATCACATTCGCTGCGCGAATATGAGTCTTCACCGCAATCTAGTTCTGCTGTCTTACAGCAGAACTAGATTGTCTCTATGTATCAGTTCTGACTCATCCACATAACCCAGAATACTTTCGATCTCACCGCTTGCCTTACCTGCGATGCGACGCGCTTCTGTTGCGCTGTAGTTGATGAGGCCGCGTGCGATGTCGCGACCTTCTGAGTCGAGCACGGCGACGACTGCGCCACGTTGGAATTCACCGCTAACTTGAGTGACGCCGATCGGCAGCAAGCTCTTTCCTTCATTCTTTAGCACACGCACTGCACCGGCATCCAACGTCACTTTGCCGCTCACTTGCAGGTGGTCAGCGAGCCATTGTTTGCGTGCATCAAGTGAGAGGGCGGGAGCGACCAGTAATGTGCCGATGGATTCGCCTTGCAATAGGCGGGGCAGTACATTACGTTCATGCCCAGAAGCAATGACGGTATGTGCACCACTGCGCGCCGCACGTTTCGCCGCCAGCACTTTGGTGATCATGCCGCCGCGACCGATGCTGCTACCTGCGCCACCTGCCATTAGTTCCAGTTTTGCGTCACCCGCCTGTGCTTCGCTGATGAGCGTGGCGCTGGCATCTTTGCGCGGGTCTGCGGTGAAGAGACCGACTTGGTCGGTGAGGATGACGAGTGCATCCGCCTCGATGAGGTTGGCAACCAGCGCCCCCAAGGTATCGTTGTCGCCGAACTTGATCTCGTCTGTCACAACGGTATCGTTCTCATTGATGATGGGGATGACGCCCAGCGTGAGCAGGGTGCGCAGGGTGGAGCGCGCATTTAGATAACGTTCACGGTCGGCGAGGTCGGCATGGGTCAGCAGCACTTGTGCGGCGCGCAGGCCGTGTTGACTGAAACAGCTCTCATAGACCTGCACCAAACCCATTTGACCGACCGCAGCAGCGGCCTGCAGCTCGTGCACTGCACTTGGGCGTTGCTTCCACCCCAGACGTTGCATGCCTTCGGCGATCGCGCCAGACGACACCAAGACCACTTCACAACCTTGTGCACGCAAGGTGCTGATCTGTTGTGCCCAATTCCCGATTGCACGCGTGTCCAAGCCTTCACCCGAATTGGTGACGAGGCTGCTGCCTACTTTGACGACGATGCGTTTGGATTTGGTCAGAACGGTTTTCATGCGAGTGGGTCGTGGATGACGATCTCGGTTTCTTGTGCGCTCTCTGTGACGGCTTCTTGCTCGGCTTCAGCTGCGGCTTGCAGATGCTCCATGATGGCGTAAGTCAGTTCTTTGCAGCCATCGCCGTTGATTGCAGAGATGGTGAAATGGCGTGTATCACTGCCGAATTCTTTGAGGAAGGCGGCGACCTTTTCATCGCGGTCTTGCAACAAGTCGAGCTTGTTCAAGATTAGCCAACGCGGTTTGTTGTACAACTCTTCGTCGTACTTCTTTAGCTCGTTCAGAATCGCGTGCGCTTCATGCACAGGATCGACCCCTTCGTGCATCGGTGCGATGTCGACGATGTGCAACAGCAAGCGTGTGCGTGCCAGATGGCGCAGGAACTGGTGGCCGAGCCCCGCACCTTCTGCAGCGCCTTCGATGAGTCCTGGAATGTCGGCGATGACGAAGCTCTTCTCATGCGACACGCGTACCACGCCCAGATTCGGATGTAGTGTGGTGAATGGATAATCAGCCACCTTAGGACGAGCGGCAGACACCGAACGGATGAAAGTGGACCGCGGCGTTCACCTTCTTCACCTGGGGTGCATTGGCGTGGTGTGCGATTGGTGCTGGATTTGAAATGCAAGTTGCCAAGGCCGCCTGCACCGCCCTTGGCCAGCAATACTTGTTCGCCCTCATGAGTAAGGTCGGCAATGATCTGACCGCTGTTGACGTCAGTGATGACAGTACCAACGGGCATGCGTAGCAGGATGTCATCCGCACCTTTACCGTAGCAGTCCGCACTGCCGCCACGCTCGCCGTTCTTGGCTCGATGCATACGTGCGAAGCGGAAGTCGACCAGTGTGTTGATGTTACGGTCAGCGATGGCGATCACACTGCCGCCGCGCCCGCCATCACCGCCGTCTGGGCCGCCTTTTTCGATATATTTCTCACGACGAAAACTTGCCGCGCCGTTACCCCCGTCGCCTGCGATGACTTCGATTTTTGATTCGTCGATGAATTTCATAATTGCGAATGACCCAGAAATAAAAAAGCCCTACCTTGCGATAGGGCTGATTTTAACTGCTCAAGTACTTAAGCAGCGACGATGCTAACCGTTCTACGTTTAGCCGCGCCTTTGATTGCGAATACCACTTTGCCAGTCATCTTGGCAAACAGTGTGTGATCTTTGCCCATGCCGACGTTGTCGCCTGCGTGGAATTCAGTACCGCGTTGACGCACGATGATGCTACCTGCGCTGATCAATTCGCCGCCGTAACTCTTAACACCCAATCGTTTCGAGTGCGAGTCGCGGCCGTTACTGGTACTACCTCCGCCTTTTTTCGATGCCATGTTCTAGCTCCTTAACAATTAAGCCGAGATACCGTCGATACGGATCTCAGTGTAGTTTTGACGATGACCTTGATGCTTTTGGTAGTGCTTACGACGACGCATCTTGAAGATGGTCACTTTGTCGTGACGGCCATTGGCGACGATAGTCGCTTTGACGGTTGCACCAGCCAGCAGAGGCTGACCAACGGAAATCTTGTCACCATTGCCAACCATCAACACTTTATCCAATACCAAGGATGTGCCGACTTCGCCAACGATAGATTCGACCTTGAGCGTTTCGCCCAAGATAACGCGGTGTTGCTTACCGCCGGTTTTAATTACTGCGTACATAACGACCTCGCTAAATGCGGTTTTTAGTTACGGCATAACCTGAAGGTTAGCCTCCACTGAAATGTGGATTTTCAGAGCCGCGCATTATACATAAACACTTCCAATCGTCAAAAGCCTTTTTTCAGGCCTTAACGTCTCATTGAATCAAAGAATTCTGCGTTGTTCTTGGTCGCTTTGACCTTGTCCAATAAGAATTCCATCGCTTCCAATTCATCCATTGGATACAGCAACTTACGCAGCACCCAGATACGTTGCAACAAATCCTGCTTGATGAGTAGTTCTTCTTTACGGGTACCAGAACGATTGACGTTGATGGCAGGGTAGATGCGTTTCTCAGCCATACGGCGATCCAAATGGATCTCCATGTTGCCGGTTCCCTTGAATTCTTCGTAGATCACATCATCCATACGGCTGCCGGTATCCACCAACGCAGTGGCGATGATAGTAAGCGAGCCGCCTTCTTCGATGTTGCGGGCTGCGCCGAAGAAGCGTTTAGGGCGTTGCAGAGCGTTGGCATCCACACCGCCGGTCAATACCTTGCCGGACGACGGGATGACGGTGTTGTACGCGCGTGCCAGACGGGTGATGGAGTCGAGCAGGATGACAACATCCTTCTTGTGCTCGACCAAGCGCTTGGCCTTTTCCAGCACCATCTCGGCGACTTGCACGTGACGTGTGGCCGGTTCGTCGAAGGTAGAAGCGACCACCTCGCCGCGTACGGTGCGGCTCATCTCGGTCACTTCCTCTGGACGCTCATCGATCAGCAATACGATGAGGATCGCATCGGGATGATTGGCGGAGATGGAGTGGGCGATGTGTTGCAACATCACTGTCTTGCCTGACTTGGGTGAGGCGACCAACAAGCCGCGCTGTCCTTTACCGATGGGCGCGACGATGTCGATGATGCGACCGGTGATGTTCTCTTCAGCGCGGATGTCGCGTTCCAACGAGAGTTGTTTCGTGGGGAATAGCGGTGTTAAGTTTTCGAACAGAATCTTGTTCTTGGCGTTTTCCGGTGGCTCACCGTTGACTTTGTCTACCTTCACCAACGCTACATAGCGCTCGCCTTCTTTTGGAGTGCGGATCTCGCCTTCGATGGAATCACCCGTATGCAGGTTGAAACGACGCACTTGGCTAGGGCTGACGTAAATGTCGTCTGGGCCAGCCAGGTATGAAGTGTCGGGAGAGCGCAAGAAGCCAAATCCATCCGGCAGCACTTCCAACGTGCCCTCACCGAAAATACTCTCGCCTTTTTTTGCATGGCTTTTCAACAGGGCGAACATCAAATCCTGTTTGCGCATGCGGTTGGCATTGTCGATTTGATTGGTGGTTGCCAGTTCTACCAATTCGGTGATGTGTTTGGTCTTAAGGTCGGATAGATGCATAGTCAGGATGGGGCGCGTGAGCGCTAGGTTATTGAGAGTTGCGAGGGATGTGAAACAGGTTGTTTTGAGGTTTTGCGGGAATTCCCGCACCGAACTGCATTGTGTTTCTTTTGGTTATTTTTGTTTCAGAAAGAAACGCTGCAGTGATGGGCGGGATATGAAAAAACTTAGATGTGGCTATCGATGAAAGCGGTCAGTTGTGACTTGGACAACGCGCCGACCTTGGTCGCTTCGATGTTGCCATTCTTGAATAGCATCAATGTCGGGATGCCTCGCACGCCGTATTTTTGTGGTGTCTCTTGGTTTTCATCCACGTTCAACTTGGCGACATTCAAACGACCTGCGTATTCTTTGGATACTTCGTCCAAGATGGGGGCGATCATGCGGCAAGGACCACACCATTCAGCCCAGTAGTCGACCAGTACGGGGACGGGGGATTGCAACACTTCTGCAGTGAAGGTGTCATCGGTGACATAACGGATGTGTTCGCTCATGTTTGGTTCTCGTTTAGGTTGTTGGGCTTTGTGTTGGTGCGGTCGATGCCGCGTAATGTGCAACTGAACTAGGACGGCATCCTAACCAAAATATTCTGCATTGGGAAGGGTTTCGGTGGTCGGCTTGTAACTCATTGAAATAAATGAAGGTAAACATCACATCTTCCAGATGTACAAGGTCGAAGTGTGGAGATCTTCTACAGTTAGTGTCGATTGCGGTGGATGATCAGGCACCGCGAATGTGTTGCTGATGAACACGCTTTCTGTCTGCATCTCCGCGCGTGCCTTGTGCCAGAGGCGTTCCATTGGCACAGGTGAGAGATACGCAAAGACGACATCGTATTGCGAGAGATCACTATCCCACATGCTGCCCCATTGCACGGTGCAGTTCTTGTGCTTACCTAATTTGATGCGTAGCCAGCTCCATACGAAGGGCAGGGGGGCGTATTCCACCCCGTGGTAATGGCCATGCGGATGTGTCTTGGCGAGATGGGTCAATACACCGCCGAGACCTGAACCGAGATCGATGAAGGTGAATGATTGGTTAGCAGGGAGTTGAGTTTCGAGTGCCTGCCATACCTTGTTACTGGAGAGATAGAGCGGCACTTGGGTACGGAAGGCACTCCAGTACACCACCAGCATGATGACGAACGCTACGAGGAATAGTGTGGGCGGGATATCGAGCGAATACACCAGCAACATCGACGGCAGGAAAGCCAGTTGGATGTAGAGCCACCAGCGTGCTTGCTTGACGAGATGGCTGAGCGTTGCAGCAAGTAACCCGCAAAGCAGAACGAATACGATGGGTGCAAGTTGGAACTGGAACAAGCGTACGACGAATAGGACGGCTGTGAATGCAGCTACTTGCAACAGCAGTGCGATGATGGCGGGAGGAAGACTTTTTAGTGCGGAGGGCACTTAACGCACCAAGCTTGCTTCGACTTCGTCGCGTTTGGATTTGCCGGCTAGGCGCTCCACCAAGATCAGCGCGAAATCCATGGCCGTGCCCGGCCCGCGTGAGGTGATGAGCTTTCCATCTTCGACCACCGCTTGAGGTTGCTGAGACACTCGTGGGAATGCATCTAAGGCACCCGGAAAGCTAGTGGCACGTTTGCCATCGAGCAAGCCCGCTGTGGCTAAGATGGACGGAGCAGCACAAATAGCGCAGACGTAACGTTCCTTTGCTGCCATGTCTTGCACGAGTTTGATGATGCGGGTGTCGGCCTTGAGATTCCGAGTGCCGGGCTGACCTCCGGGGAGTACCACCATATCGAAGTCTCGCTTGAGAGCTTCGTCTAGAGAGGTGTCGGGCACGATGACCGTGCCGCGACTGCCACGTATGGGTTGACCATCTAGGCTGGCGCTGATTGCCTCTATACCCGCGCGGCGCAGGATGTTGAGCACAGTGATGGCTTCTAGGTCTTCACTACCATTGGCGAGCGGTAGGAGGACGCCAGACATCAGAACCTGCCTGCGACCTGAACGCCAACCATGCCTTGGGAGAGGGCAGGGAGCACAGTCAGCTTGTTGCTACGTAGATCTTTGTTGTGAGCAACCACGCTCTTGCCGACGAGTGTGCCGACGATGGCGGCTGCCAGGACATCAGAAGTGAAGTGTTTGTCGTGGTAGGTGCGTGCCACGCCAGCCAAGGTGGCGAGGCCATATGCAGTCACATCTATCCACGTCTCGTCATAGGTCTCGGAGATCACCGCTGCCAAAGTAAAGGCTTGCGTGGTGTGTCCGGAAAAGAAAGAACTGTTCATGTCGGTGAATGGGGCGAAGTCTGTCGTGCCTTTGTTTTGCAATGGGCGACTACGTCCGACGACAGTCTTGGTGGCGACACCGATGATGGCGCTGGAGATGATGCTGGCAGAAACAACGTCCTGTGCGACATGCATCGATGTCTCATCACCGACCAAGCCTGCGACGAAGAATGCGCCTGTTATTCCTACTGCATATTCACGGCCGAACTTCTCTACTTGCAACCAGGCTTGATTGTTCTGATCCTGTTTCACCATGTAGTCGCGTACCGGCTTGTCGATGACAGCGACCGTTCCGAGAACGGCCAAGCTCGACCATCCAGCGGTCTGCCATTCGTTCTTTTCCCAGCGTGTGGGAGCTGACAGCACATGAGTGATGTCATCCCAAACCATCGCTGGATACGAGGTCGATGCTTCAGCGAAGGCGCTACTTGAAGAGGTGATGAGCAGTGCTGCGATAATCGATTTGATGGGGTTTCTCATGATCAGTCGCGGAAGTTCTGATATTGCAAAGGAAAGTCGGTGATGGTCTTTTTGACGAAGGCGATGGCATCTTGCAGGTCGTCGCGGTTCTTGCCGGTAACGCGCACGGTGTCACCTTGGATGCTGGCTTGCACCTTCATCTTGCTGTCCTTGATGTGTTTGACGATCTTCTTTGCCAGCTCGATCTCGACACCTGTCTTCACTTCGCAGCCGCGTTTGACCTTGTTGCCGCTGACCTTCTCGATCTTGTCGCTGATCTCAAGGCACTTGATATCCACGCCGCGCTTGGTGAGCTTGCCGTTGAGGATGTCTTGCACTTGGTTTAGTTGGAACTCGTTGTCAGCCCACACCGTGAGCTTCAACTCGGCTTGTTCTACGCGCGCATCAGACCCTTTGAAGTCGAAACGCGTGCTGACTTCTTTGTTCGTCTGCTCGATGGCGTTCTTGACTTCGGGTTTATCTACTTCTGAAACGATGTCGAAAGTTGGCATGGTCTTCTCCTTGAATGTTTAAACCACAACACGCCGCGTAGCGACTTGTTGCGGTGGAAACTTACCTTTAGGTTAGTTGGAACCAAAGCTGCAAACGTAATCCACCGCATCCGCGCCGGTGTGAATATCGAAGCTGCTGTTTGCGGCTACGTTAAAGCTGCTGCCGGCAGCGTAGGTCTTGAAGCTGGATTCGCCAGCGATCTTCACCTGGCAAGTGCCTGCGCTGATCTCCATCAGTTCGGGGACGCCAACATTGAAGGTGAGATGGCTGTTGGGCAACACGACGCCGACGGTCTTGCGCGAACCATCGGGGAAGAACACGGAATGCGATACGCATTTTCCATCGAAGAACACATTGGATTTTTTACCGACGCTGACGTTATCGATCTTGTCTGACATGTTGAGATTTCCTTATTGAGTCGTGTTGGTTATTTTGCAGGTTCGTTAGCTTTGCTGTTTTTTTGATAATGGGCATACACATACACTGGGATGCCGAGGTCGCCGAGATGTTTTTCAATGAGCGGCTTCACGTCATTCCAATCCAACCCATTTACACCGTGGTTCACATGGCTGACCGTCGCGTGCCCCGGTTTGCTACCGTGGTCGTACGCACCATCCTGTGTGAATAGATTGACGATGTAGCGGCCATCACTGCTCATCCACGTCCACAAATCACCAGATTTCGGATGCTTGGTCTGGCAGTAGTGGCGAAAGTCTTTGTACATCGCGGGCATGCGTTCACGCAGTTGTAGTGCGAGACCGTGATGGAAGTCGTCATTGGGGGCAACGCCTTGGGCGATGGCCTTGGCGCTGCTCAACAGGATGTCACCACTCAGTTCGTGAATCATCACAGCCTCCTTTGAAACAGGATATTTATTTTTTGCGACTCTTCAGGTTCGCCGCGATGCGCATACGCAAGGCATTCAACTTGATGAAGCCCGCCGCATCTTTCTGGTCGTAAGCGCCCTTGTCGTCTTCGAAGGTGGCGATGCTGGAATCGAACAGCGAATCCGTCTTGGAATCGCGACCAACGACGATGACGTTGCCCTTGTACAGTTTGACGCGTACCCAGCCGTTCACACTGGCTTGGGTGTGGTCGATCAGTGTTTGGATCGCGAGACGCTCAGGGCTCCACCAGTAACCGTTGTAGATCATGGATGCGTAACGCGGCATCAGATCGTCCTTCAGGTGGGCGACCTCGCGGTCTAGCGTGATGGATTCGATGGCGCGGTGCGCCTTCAACATGATGGTTCCGCCGGGAGTCTCGTAGCAGCCGCGAGACTTCATGCCGACGTAGCGATTCTCTACCAAGTCGAGGCGGCCAATGCCGTGCTTGCCGCCCAACTCATTCAATTTAGCCAGCACTTGAGCGGGAGAGAGTTTGCTACCGTTCAGCGCAACGATATCGCCGTTGACGTATTCGAGGTCGAGATACTCGGCTGCATCGGGTGCTTTCTCGGGCGACACTGTCCAACGCCACATGCTTTCTTCGGCCTCGGCTGCGGGGTCTTCCAAGTGGCGACCTTCGTAGGAGATGTGTAGCAGGTTTGCATCCATGGAGTAGGGCGAGCCGCCTTGCTTGTGTTTCATGTCGACGGGGATGCCATGTTTCTCGGCATACGCCATCAACTTTTCACGTGACAACAGATCCCATTCGCGCCACGGAGCGATGATCTTGATGCCGGGCTTCAATGCGTAAGCACCCAACTCGAAACGGACTTGGTCGTTGCCTTTTCCGGTCGCGCCGTGAGAGATGGCTTGTGCGCCGGTCTTGTTGACGATCTCGATGAGGCGTTTGGCGATCAGCGGGCGTGCGATGGAGGTGCCCAGCAGATACTCGCCTTCGTACACGGTATTGGCGCGGAACATGGGGAACACGAAATCACGCACGAACTCTTCACGCAGATCGTCGATGAAGATGTTCTCGGGTTTGATACCGAATTGCAGCGCCTTTTGGCGTGCCGGTTCCAGTTCTTCGCCTTGGCCCAAGTCGGCGGTGAAGGTCACTACCTCGCATTGGTAGGTGTCTTGCAGCCACTTCAAGATGACAGAGGTATCCAGTCCGCCGGAGTAGGCGAGAACAGTTTTTTTGATGTCAGACATGTTGATTTCCTATGAGCTAGATTTATTGAGCAGTGAGCTTGCCGATCATGGTGCGGATACGGTTGGCGAACAGTACGATGCATGCCATGGCGAGGGGCCAGGCGAATACGAAGGAATACATCCAGCGTCCTACATAACCATCGGCCAGTCCAGTGTTTATCCAGGTGATGAAGGCGGTCATGATGAATGCCATCACCAGTGACATGAAAAAGGGGAACAAGAGTGGTATGAAGCGAGGTGGGATGCGCATCAAGCGACCTTTCCGAGCAATAGGTATTCCATCAGAGCTTTTTGCACATGCAGTCTGTTTTGGCTACGACCGCCGCTGCGCGGCTTAACATTAGCTACGCGAATGTTAGTCTCCGCCGAAATCGTTTGCACTTGAGAGCAGCGTTTCATTGCACTTTTCCCAGCAATAGGTATTCCATCAGAGCTTTTTGCACATGCAAACGATTTTCAGCCTCATCCCAAACGACGGATTGCGTGCCGTCGATGACTTCTGCTGATACTTCCTCGCCTCGATGAGCAGGCAGACAGTGCATGAACAGTGCATCTTTGGCAGCCACACGCATCATGTCAGCATCCACCTGCCAGTCTGCGAAATCCTTCATACGCTCTTCGTTCTCAGCTTCCCACCCCATCGAAGTCCATACATCGGTGGTGACCAGATCGGCATCGCGTGCAGCTTCCATTGGATCGGTAAATTCTTCGTAGTGTTGATCGCCATACAAGCCAGCGCGTTCAGGCTCGACTTCATAGCCTGGTGGCGTGGAGACGTGGACGTTGAAGTCCAAGATCTCTGCGGCTTGTAGCCACGTGTTGCACATATTGTTGGAGTCGCCGATCCACGCGACCGTCTTGCCCTGGATGCTGCCGCGATGCTCGATGAAGGTGTAGATGTCAGCCAGAATCTGGCACGGATGATATTCGTTGGTGAGGCCGTTGATGACGGGCACACGCGAATTGCGCGCGAAACGCTCGATGATGTCCTGCTCGAAAGTGCGGATCATTACGATGTCACTCATACGCGAGATCACTTGTCCTGCATCTTCCACCGGCTCGCCACGCCCGAGTTGCGAGTCGCGTGTATTCAGATAGATAGCCGAACCGCCGAGTTGGTGCATACCAGCCTCGAACGATAGGCGCGTGCGCGTGCTGGCCTTCTCGAAAATCATCACCAATGTGCGGTCTTCCAGCGGCCAGTATTTTTCGTAGCGCTTGAAGCGCTCCTTGATGATGCGCGTGCGCTCGAACAGATAATCAAGCTCTTCGCGCGTCAGGTCTTTGAATTGTAAGAAGTGTTTGATGCTTGCTGGCATGATGATTTTCCAATCAGGAATGCAAGAAATCTTTGATGAGCGGGCTCAATATGTCGATCATTTGCTGCGCCTCCGCTTGCGACAGAATGAGCGGCGGCAACAGGCGTACCACCGTATCGGCGGTCACGTTGATGAGCAGGCCTTGGGCCAGTGCCAGTTTCACCAGATCGCCGCACGGCTTATCCAGTTCGATACCGATCATCAATCCCTGTCCGCGTATCTCCTTGACGCCATTTACGCCCTGCAAAGATGTGCTCAAGCCATCACGTATGAATTTGCCGATCCGCTCTGTGTGAGCGAGTAAGCCACCTTCTTCGAGGATGTTCAGCGTATTCAGGCCGGCAGTGCAGGCCAGTGGGTTGCCGCCAAAGGTGGAGCCGTGGTTGCCCGGTTTGAAGATACCCACCGCATTGCCCGCGGTGAGACAAGCGCCGATAGGTACGCCAGAACCCAAGCCTTTGGCCAGCGACATCACGTCTGGCAAGATGTCGGCGTGTTGGAAGCCGAACCATTTCCCTGTGCGTCCGATACCGCATTGCACTTCGTCCAACATCAGCAGCCAGTTGTTCTCATTGCACAGCTTGCGGATCTGCTCCAGATAGGCGATGTCTAGTGTGCGTATGCCACCTTCGCCCTGGATCGGCTCGACCAATACAGCGACCACATCACGGTTGTGTTGTGCAACTTGGCGTACTGCTTCGATATCGTTGTAGGGGACGCGTACGAAACCGCTCACCAGCGGCTCGAAGCCGGCCTGTACCTTGCGGTTGCCTGTGGCGGAGAGCGTGGCTAACGTGCGACCGTGGAATGCTTTTTCCATCACGATGATGGAAGGATTGTCGATGCCGCGACCATGGCCGTACATGCGCGCCAATTTGATGGCGGCTTCATTGGCTTCGCAGCCCGAGTTGCAGAAGAAGACTTCCTGCATGCCGGAGAGTCCGCAGAGCTTGTCCGCCAGCGCTTCTTGTTCTGCTATCTGGTAGATGTTGGAGCAGTGGATGAGGCTGTCGATCTGCTGTTTCAGTGCAGCAGTGAAACGCGGATGAGCATGCCCCAGTGTGTTGACGGCGACACCGGCCAAGCCATCTAGATAACGATTACCTGCGGCATCGAATAACCAGGCACCTTCACCGTGAGTGAAAGAAACAGGCTGTCTGGCGTACGTATTCATCAAATGTGACATAGCAAGCTTTCCGGTCTTTTTATAACGCTGAGGCTGGAACTATAAACAAAAAAGGCCGACTACATCGTCGGCCTTTATTATTTCGCAGTCTTATCGTCTGCGATAAATCAGGCCATCGCCTTGATAGCGGCGGACAAGCGGCTCTTATGGCGAGCTGCTTTGTTCTTATGGATGATCTTCTTGTCGGCGATGGAGTCAACCACGCTGGTGGATGCGCTGAAAACGGACTGTGCAGCGGCTTTGTCGCCAGCTTCGATCGCTTTCACTACCTTCTTGATTGCAGTGCGCAATTCGGAACGCAAAGTAGTGTTGTGCGAGTGTTGCTTGTCTGCTTGTCTTGCGCGTTTTCTGGCTTGTGCTGTGTTTGCCATGGTGACTCCTTGGGAATTCGGCTTGCGTTAAAAGGCGCGCATTATAGGGAGGCTCTTTGGATTTGGCAACCCGTTGTTTGGTCTCCCCCCTTTTGCCCTTTGGGGCGGTGCTATTATCAGGTATCAGTCAACTAGGCGTAAGGGGGAAGGTCATGTTGTCGAGTGTCTCTGAGTTCGTGATTCAAGGTATTACAGAGAAAGGGGAGCTTTTTCATCAACCGGACTGGGCGACCAGTCTGTGCAATATGCTAGGCACGGTCGGGAGCGACGGCCGCATGATCTACTCTTCTTATGCCCGTCCCGTGATGATCGATGGTGTGGCCGCCGTCGTCATCCGCGTTTCTTTGCAACATGTCGACCCTAAAGCTTTTGAGATGGTGAAACAGTTCGTCGCCGAGCATCACTTGAAAGTCAGGTCGGGCCGGGGTAGCCGAGACGCCGAGATGACTGGGCCGCATCCCGTACTTGGGGTGGAGCGCCGCGTCACTGCCAAAAAAGGTTGGTAGTGGCTTGCTGAGTGGACAGCGGGGGCGATGTTACAATCCGCGCCCATTTTGACCTTTAGAGAGCCTCAAATTGCTAGATAAAAAAGATCGTCATCCTGAACTGGCCGAGTTCGTCATTCAGGGGGTCACCAAACATGGTCAAACCTTCCGCCCGTCTAATTGGGGCGAGCGTCTCAGCGATATGCTGGCAACAACGGGTAAAGATGGTCGTATCGTCTATTCGTCGTATGTGCGTCCTATCATGATCCAGGGCGTTCCTTCTGTTGTGGTGCGCTTTTCGCTGGAGAAGGCCGACCCGCACGCCTTTGAGTTGATTCGCGAATTCGTAGTGACCAATCACCTGACTGTGCGTGCCGGCCGCAACAGAACGGATGCAGGCGCGACAGGCCTATTCCCGACCCTCAGCATGGAGCGCCGCCACCACCAAAAGAACGGTTGGTGATGATTGGTTCTTTTAATGCACTCCTTTAACCGTCTCTAATGAATCTACTCAAAGCTCTGGCCACGATTAGCGGGCTGACGTTGGTCTCGCGCATCTTGGCGTTTGCACGAGATGTGCTGATTGCCTCCATGTTCGGTGCGGGCATGGTGAATGATGCTTATATCTTAGCTACTCGATTACCTAATCTGCTGCGTCGACTGTTCGCCGAAGGCGCGTTTTCTCAAGCTTTTGTGCCCATTTTCGGGGAATACAAGAATCGTAAAGGGCATGAAGAGACGCAGTTGCTGGTCGATCATGTGACTACGCTATTGGCCTTGATTCTATTTGTGGTTACGTTGATCGGAATCGTCGCAGCCCCGCTTATTATTTACATCACAGCGCCGGGCTTTATTCAGGATGAAGCGAAGTTCGATCTCACCGTGCAGATGTTGCGGATCACTTCTCCGTATATCTTTTTCATCTCGCTGGTGGCTGTGGCAGCAGGGATTCTCAATACCTATAACAAGTTCTGGGTGCCTGCCTTCGCGCCAATTCTGTTAAATATTTGTTTGATCGGCGGGGCGTTGTGGCTGACCCCTTATTTCGAGGAGCCTGTGATTGGTTTAGCTTGGGCATGGTTTATCGCTGGATTCGTGCAGTTGGCATTTCAGATACCGTTCCTGAAGCAAATCGGCATGTTGCCAAAGATCCGCTTGGGTTGGAAAGATTCAGGTGTGCGCCGCATCATCAAACAAATGGGACCTGCGATATTCGGTGTATCAATCGCCCAGATCAGCATGATCATCAACACCATATTTGCATCCTTGCTGATTACGGGGAGCGTGTCATGGCTGTACTACGCAGATCGCCTGATGGAATTCCCTGCGGGTATATTGGGCGTGGCCATTGGCACCATATTGTTGCCGTCTCTTTCCAAATCTCATGCGCTTAACGACACGGCGGAATATTCCAAGTTGTTGGATTGGGGCTTGCGCCTCACCATCATGCTGACCTTACCTGCCGCACTGGCACTGGGAATGATCGCTGTCCCCTTGCTGGCGACCTTTTTCCAGCATGGCGCATTTACGACCAATGACGTGCTGATGTCGCGCGCAGCGTTGGTGGGATACAGCGTGGGATTGATCGGGCTGATATTGGTGAAGATACTTGCGCCCGGTTTCTATGCGCGGCAAGACATCAGGACGCCTGTGAAGATCGGCATCGTGACATTGTTTGCGACGCAAGCGATGAACGTGTTGTTCGTCTTTGGGTTCGATATGGCGCATGCCGGCTTGGCACTTTCTATCGGTCTGGGTGCCTGCCTCAACTCAGCTGTCTTGTTCTACTTCCTGCGTAAGAAGGGCATCTACCAAGCGGAAGCGGGATGGATGAAGTTCTTCCTCAAAGTCATGCTGGCGGTTGTCGCGTTGGGCATCACACTCTGGTACGGCATGGGTAGTGAAGAGCACTGGCTCACCACTTCGGGTTGGTCGCGCATCATCCATCTGACTTGGTTGGTGGTCGCTGGTGTGGCGGTGTATTTCGCTGTGCTGTTCGCCCTTGGATTCAGGCTCAAAGATTTTTCCAAACGGGGCGCGAGTTGAGTATTCGCGTGCGTTGCGTTTTGAGCCTTGGACTTATGGATATCCCTAATAATTTGTCATTCCCGCGAAGGCGGGAATCCAGTTGGTTAAATTGACTGGGCTCCCGCCTTCGCGGGAGCGACGAATTATGAATTATTTGAGGTGTCCTTATGCAAACCCTTGATGCCCTACGAGCAGGCGAGTTGATTGGTATCAAACGCCTCGATCTTGCGGCCGACCTGACCGGCTTTCCCGAAGAGATATTCCAGCTTGCCGATTCATTGGAGGTGCTCAATCTGTCGGGCAACCTCCTGAATGACCTCCCTAAAGATCTGACTCGACTGCACAAGCTACGCATCATCTTCTGTTCCGACAATCGATTCTCACATGTGCCAGAGGTGTTGGGACAGTGCGCCAATCTGGAGATGATCGGGTTCAAATCAAATCAAATCACACATCTATCAGCCAAGGCGTTGCCCCCAAAACTGCGCTGGTTGATCCTGACGGACAATCGTTTGCAACAGATTCCTACCGAGATCGGTGCTTGTGCAAATCTGCAAAAACTCATGTTGTCCGGCAACCGATTGCACGAGTTGCCGGAACAGATGGCAGCGTGCAACTGCCTTGAACTGTTGCGTATCGCGGCGAATCGTTTTGAGCATCTGCCAGATTGGTTGCTGGGATTGCCGCGTCTAGCCTGGTTGGCTTATGCGGGAAACCCCTTCAGTGATGCCATCGAGAAAGAGGCGATGGCGGGGCTCACCGTCGAGCATGTCGATTGGAGTTCGCTCGATGTGCAGCATGTATTGGGGGAGGGAGCGTCAGGCATCATCTATCGGGCACATCGCACGACGGAGCGCGGAGTCCATCCTGTCGCGGTCAAAGTATTCAAGGGGGCTGTGACTAGCGACGGACTGCCGCGTAGTGAGAAATCGGCATGCATGGTGGCGGGAGAGCATCCCAATCTCATCCCGGTTCATGGGCGGTTGCATGGACATCCCGGGGATTCGATCGGCATGGTGATGCCACTCATATCTCCGAGCTTTATCAATCTTGCAGGCCCGCCAAGTTGGGAGTCTTGTACGCGTGACATCTATGCGCCCGATGTTCGATTCCCCATCGAACAGCTAATGGGTATTGCGCAGGGTGTTGCCTCTGCTGCTGCGCACATGCACGCGCAAGGTGTGATGCATGGCGACTTGTATGCGCACAACATCTTGTGGAATGCCAAGGGTGAATGCCTGCTCGGCGATTTCGGCGCGGCCTCGTTCGTGCCGACGCATGATGAAAAATTTAGGCAAGGATTGCAGCGTATCGAAGTGCGAGCATTCGGATGTTTGCTTGAAGAGTTGATGTCCCGCTGTGATATCTCGTCGGAAATGTTGCGCGACTTGCAGATCAGGTGCACCCAAACTGAAGTGAGTGCCCGACCCTCGTTCGAACAGGTCAGGCGCGAGCTGGACTCATTTGTCGTTCAGTAGCCCCTGCATCGCCGCCACGGGTTTCACTTGTGGGTAGTACACCTGCTTCAGGTTGTTGCCCAGGTTCTGCGACCACGTGATGCCATCGGTACGCCCCAGTTGCTTCCAATATTCCAGGATGGTCTCGTCGTAACTGTCGATTGCAGCAGCATAGCCATTGGCGTCGTACCGTTCTTCATGGCGGAAAGTGTTCGCATCCATACGCGGTTTGAGTGGCGCATCCTTTTCGATGTGGCCGAGGCACATGCCGACGAGCGGGAAGGTGAGCGGGGGCAGCCCGAGCAGGTCAACCATGGCTTGCGGGCTGCGACGGATGCTGCCGATGGGGACGATGCCCAAGCCTAATGAACGTGCCGCCACCATCATGTTGGCCAATACCAATCCGGCATCTATTCCAGCAACCAGCAATCCTTCCATGCTTTCGTGGATGACTTGTGTTTGCCCTGCTTTGCGCACGCCGATGTCGGTCTTGTTGTAGTCAGCCACGATGGCGATGAACACAGGCGCTTGGGCGATCCAAGTTTGTCCGCCAGCCAATTCGGCGATCTTGGCTTTGCGTTCAGCATCACGCACCACGATGACCGATATCTCCTGTGCGTTCATCGAACTCGGTGCGCGATGCCCCGCTTCGATGATGGCGGTGAGCATCTCGTCGCTGACGGGATCGGTCTTGTAACTGCGGGTGCTGCGGTGGCTGTGCTGGATTTCGATGGTCTCGTTCATATTGCGTCCTGTGGATTCTGGTGCAGTGCCTGGCCCACGATCTCGCGCGTGAGATGGGGGGCGAACAGCTCGATGAAATGATAGCCGAAGCCGCGCAGATATTGGTTCTTGCGAATCGCGATGCGAGTCGTGCTGGCTTCGAACAGATGTCCGGCATCGATCATCTTCAGGTGCTTGTCGCGCTCCGGTACAAAGGCCATCTGCGCCACGATGCCCACGCCCATGCCCAGCTCCACATACGTTTTGATGACATCGGCATCAATGGCGGTGAGGGCGATGTTGGGCGTGATGCCCGCTTCGCTGAAGGCTTGGTTGATCTTGTTGCGCCCGGTGAAGGCGAAGTCATAGGTGATGATGGGATATTGCGCCAGTTTCTTCAGTGTCAGGCGTTTCTCCAGCAACAGCGGATGTTTGGGCGGCACCACCACGCAGTGATGCCATTCATAGCAGGGTAGGGTGACCAACTCGTCGTAGAGGGCGAGACTTTCGGTGGCGATGCCGATGTCCGCTTCACCGCTCAACACCTGTTCGGCGATCTGGGTCGGATTGCCCTGGTGCAGGCCGAGCTTCACTTCGGGGTAGTGCCGGATGAACTGTTTGACCACCGGCGGCAGGGCATAGCGTGCCTGCGTGTGGGTGGTGGCGATGGTGAGTGCGCCCGCCTGCTGATCTTTGAACTCATTCCCCACCTGCTTCAGATTGGCCGCATCCAACAACATGCGTGCCGCCACTTCGGCGATCACCTTGCCGGGGTCGGTCAGTGCCGCCAAGCGCTTGCCGTTGCGCACGAAGATGTCGACCCCCAATTCCTCTTCCAATAACTTGATCTGCTTGCTGATGCCGGGCTGCGACGTGTAGAGCGCAGCGGCGGCGGCAGAGATACTCAGGTCGTTCTTCACGATCTCGTTCAGATAACGCAATTGCTGCAGGTTCATAGCGGCCTCCTAATAACGTATGGTTATATCATCCTAACATATAACCATTTAATAAAGATAAGCCAGTCCACTACCATGCGCTCCCATCTAAGGAGAGAAACATGGATTGGCTCTATACCCTGTCGGGATTTTTGGTTGGATTGATCGTCGGAGTGACCGGCGTGGGCGGCGGCTCATTGATGACGCCGCTGCTGGTGTTGTTCTTCGGCATATCCCCTGCGACCGCCGTCGGTACGGACTTGTTGTATGCCTCTATCACCAAGGCACTGGGCGGCTGGGTGCATAACAACAACGGAACGGTGGAATGGAAGATCGTCGGCCTGTTGAGTCTGGGCAGTCTGCCGGCAGCGCTATTCACCATCGCGCTCTTCAAATATCTGGGGCTGGATGAAAAATCGCTGAAAGGCTTGGTCACCGGCGTACTGAGCGTCGCCCTGTTGTTGACTGCCGCCGCATTGTTGCTGAAAGACTGGATAAAGAAGGTCGCACAGCGCGAGGACGGCACCATCTATGAGTTACACCACCGTCACCTGACCGTCGCGACCATCGTCACAGGTGCCATCGTCGGCGTGTTGGTGACCATCTCATCCATCGGTGCTGGTGTACTGGGTACCGTGGCCTTGCTGTTCCTCTACCCGCGTTTGTCAGCGGTCAAAGTGGTGGGTACCGACATCGCTCACGCCGTACCGCTGACTGCCGTGGCGGGATTGGGACATCTGGCGCTTGGCACGGTCGATCTCATGTTGCTGGGCAGCTTGTTGTTGGGCTCATTGCCGGGCATCTACATTGGCAGCCATCTGAGCGCCAAAGTTCCCGAAAAAGTTTTGCGCCCGATCTTGGCAGTGATGTTGCTCATCATCGGCACTCGTCTGGCTTTTAATTGATTTGAAGTGAAGGAAAAGAAATGAGCGCGAACAACCCCAACAAACCCAAACAAGTGAGCTGGTTCAACAGCTGCGGCGGGCGCATCGGCGTGGTGGTCGGCCTGGAGGGCGAGCATGCCTACATCGGTGCGGCACTGCGCCACGATGAAGAGGCCGATGTGGCGCACATCCTCGCCTATGGTGCGAAGTTCCCGCTGGCAGCGGCGCTGCTGTTGCCGGTGTCCAGATCCTTTGTGGATGCGGAGGTGCAGTGATGTACCACTACGACGATTTCGATCACCAGCTGACCGCCGAGCGCGTCGCCCAGTTCCGCGACCAGGTGCGTCGTCGCCTGAGTGGCGAACTGAAGGAAGATGACTTCCGCGTGTTGCGTTTGCAGAACGGCATCTACATGCAAGTGCATGGCTACATGATGCGCATCGCCATCCCTTATGGTCTGGCAAGCAGCGCACAGGTGCACAAACTGGCGCACATCGCGCGCACCTATGATCGCGGCTACGGCCATCTCAGCACGCGCCAGAACATCCAGTTCAACTGGCTGCGTCTGGAAGACACGCCCGAGATCTTGGCTGAACTCGCCACGGTCGAGATGCACGCCAACCAGACTTCCGGTAGTTGCATCCGCAGCATCACTTCGGACGAGCTGGCAGGTGTCGCGCGCGACGAGCTCACCGACCCGCGTCCCTTCGCCGAGATATTGCGCCAGTGGAGCACCTTCCATCCGGAGTTCGCTTTCCTGCCGCGCAAGTTCAAGGTATCGGTCAGCGGTGCGAGCGAAGACCGCGCTGCGACCGAGATCAACGATGTCGGTGTGCAAGTGCTGAAGAACGCACAGGGCGACTTGGGCTTCCGCATCTTGGTCGGCGGCGGATTGGGCCGCACCCCCATCATCGGTCAGGAACTTGTCGCCTTCCTGCCCTGGCAGCACCTGCTGACTTATCTGGAAGCCATCGTGCGTGTGTATAACGAATTCGGACGTCGCGACAATCTGTACAAGGCGCGCATCAAGATCTTGGTGCAGGCCATCGGCATCAATGAATTCCGCCGTCAGGTGGAAGCGGAATGGCAGTTGCACAAAGACGGTCCTTCGACGCTGACCGCAGCCGAAGTGGTGCGCGTGACGGCAGCATTCAGCACACCCGCTTACGAGATCTTGCCGCAGCTCGATGCTTCTTTCGAGGCGGCACAGCGTGACGACAAGGCATTTGCCAACTGGGTGCGGCGCAACGTCACCGCACACAAAGTGGATGGCTATGCCGCCGTGTGGCTGTCACTCAAGCACCCCAGTCAGGCGCCGGGCGATATCAGCGCCGACCAGCTCGATGTGGTGGCAGCACTGGCCGATCACTACAGTTTCGGCGAACTGCGCTTCTCGCACTTGCAGAACCTGGTGCTGGCCGACGTGAAGCAATCCGAGCTGTATGCGCTGTGGCAGGAAGCGAAAGCGGCTGGTCTGGCGACACCGAACATCGGCCTGCTGACCGACATCGTGTGCTGCCCCGGCGCGGATTTCTGCACGCTGGCCAACGCGCGGTCTATCTCGCTGGCCAAGGCTATCAACGAGCGTTTCGAGGATTACGACTATCTGCACGACATCGGCGACATCGACCTCAACATCTCGGGTTGCGTGAACGCCTGCGGCCACCACCATGTGGCGCACATCGGCATCCTCGGCGTGGATAAGTCGGGTGAGGAGTGGTACCAAGTGACCATAGGCGGCAACAAGGGCACGCCCGCCGCCATCGGCAAGATCATTGGCCGCTCGTTCTCGTTCGCACAGATCCCTGAAGTGATCTCGCGGCTGTTGCAAGTGTATGTGCGTGAGCGCGACGAGGGCGAGCGCTTCATCGATACGCTACGCCGCATCGGCCACGAACCGTTCAAGACTTTCGTCTATGCCGAGCAGGTGGCGGAAGAAGCGAAGCTGCTGTTGCCAGACTACGAGGCACTGCAAGTGGGTGTGCCATACGAACTACCGTATTTTTCGCCGAGGTTTTAAATGGAGATCATCAAAGAAAAAAGAGTGGTGAACGACACATGGCAGGTGTTGCGCCTGCACGAAGGCGACGCGGCCGACAGCATCGCGGTGCCGCAAGGCAACTATCTGGTGCCGTTGCCGGTGTGGAACTGCCAGTGGGAAGCCCTGTGCGGACGTAAGGAGTTGGGACTGTGGCTGGGCGGGTTGGAACGTGCAGAGGATATTCCGGATGACGTGAACCGCTTCCCGGTGATCGCCATCGATATCCATAAATACACCGATGGACGCGGCTACACGCTGGCCTACCGACTGCGCAAGCAATACGGCTATCGCGGCGAACTGCGTGCGATGGGGGATGTGTTGCTGGACCAGTTGTCTTACCTGAAACGCGTGGGCTTCGACAGTTTCGCCCTGCGCGCGGATCAAAACCTGCAGAGGGCGCTGTCAGGTTTCGATACGTTCTCAGTGAAATACCAGGCATCGGCGGATGTCGCAGCGCCTTTGTTCAATCGCGTAGCAAGAGGAGTCGCATGATGAGTACATTGCAAGAAAAGATAGACGCCACCGTGGCTGTGCTGAAACAGGCAACGAGCGAATTTCAGCAAGTCGTGTTCGCTAACAGTCTTGGCGCGGAAGACATGGTGCTGACCGATCTCATTGCAAGGCACCAACCCGGTATCACTATGTTCAGTCTGGATACCGGACGGCTACCGAAAGAGACCTACGACCTGATCCAGGAAGTGAGCCAGCAATACAGCATCCCGCTGCATGTCTATTTTCCGGACAGTAAATTGGTCGAAGAATATGTCACGCAGCATGGCATCAACGGCTTCTACGACAGCGTGGAGAACCGCAAAGGCTGCTGCTTCGTGCGCAAGGTGGAGCCGTTGCGCCGTGCATTGAAGGGCAAAGACGCATGGATCACCGGTATGCGCCGCGACCAGGCAGTGACGCGCGGTACGCTGGAGGCCTCCTCCTTCGATGCTGACAACGGTCTGCAGAAATTCAACCCGCTGCTGGAGTGGTCGAACCAGGACGTATGGGCTTACATCCGCCAGTTCGACGTGCCGTATAACAAGTTGCACGACGAGTTCTACCCCAGCCTGGGTTGCGCACCGTGCACACGCGCCATCACTCCGGGAGAGGACATACGTGCCGGACGCTGGTGGTGGGAAGACCCGGCGCACAAGGAATGTGGTTTGCACAGCCATCGCAGCAAGCGCAACGAGCAACTGGTGCTGACCGAAGGCGCGGCGATCTGACCGATGGCCGTGGCAGAAACAGCAAAGGAATAAATAATGAAACTAGCAGAGAAGAATATGAGCGCACACACACTGTCACATCTGGATACGCTGGAGAGCGAATCCATCCACATCATGCGCGAGGTCGCGGCCGAGTGCAAAAATCCGGCCTTGCTGTTCTCGGGCGGCAAGGACTCCATCGTCATGTTGCGCTTGGCCGAGAAGGCGTTTCGCCCGGCGAAGTTCCCGTTCCCGCTGGTGCATATCGACACCGAGCACAACTTTCCGGAAGTCATCGCTTGCCGCGACAAACTGGCGGCAGACTTGGGTGAGCGGCTCATCGTGCGTTCGTTGGAAGATTCCATCAAGCGCGGCAGCATCGTCATCAAGGACGAGAGCAAGCCACGTAACCCGTTCCAATCGGTGACCTTGTTGGAGACCATCGCCGAGTTCGGATTCGATGCCTGCATGGGCGGTGCACGCCGCGATGAAGAGAAGGCACGCGCGAAGGAACGCATCTTCTCTTTCCGCGACGAGTTCGGTCAGTGGGACCCGAAGAACCAGCGTCCAGAGTTGTGGGACACCTACAACACCCGTGTGCATAACGGCGAGAACATCCGTGTGTTCCCCATCAGCAACTGGACGGAGATGGACATCTGGGAATACATCGGGCGCGAGAAGCTGTTCATCCCGAACATCTACTTCGCGCATGAGCGCGAAGTGATCCGTCGCGGTGGCAACGTGATACCGGTATCGCATCTGGTGCAGCCCAAGCCGGGCGAGAAAGTGGAGGTCGTCTCGGTGCGTTTCCGTACCGTGGGTGACATGACCTGTACCGCGCCCGTGGAATCCACGGCTAGCACGGTGGACGAGATCATTGAAGAGACCGCGACTTCGCGCATCACAGAACGTGGCGCGACACGCATGGATGATCAGACATCTGATGCGTCGATGGAGCTGCGCAAAAAAGAAGGCTATTTCTGACCTAGTGTTCCCTCATCCCAACCCTTCTCCCATAGGGCGAAGGGCTAAACCTCCCTCTCCCGCTGGGAGAGGGACTGAGGGTGAGGGAGCGCAGCATCAGGTCAAAGCGAAACTAACAAGGAACATACTCATGAACACCACCACACAACTACTTCGTTTCATCACTGCTGGTTCCGTAGATGACGGCAAGAGCACGCTCATCGGCCGTTTGCTGCACGACTCGAAATCCATCTTCGAGGACCAGTTCTCGGCCATCTCCAAGACCAGCGAGAAGCGCGGCATGGCGGCGGTCGATCTGTCCCTGCTCACCGACGGTCTGCAAGCCGAGCGCGAGCAGGGCATCACCATCGACGTGGCGTATCGCTACTTCGCCACACCTAAGCGCAAGTTCATCATCGGCGATACGCCGGGTCACGAGCAGTACACGCGCAACATGGTGACGGCTGCGAGTACGGCGAACCTCGTCGTCATCCTCATCGACGCGCGCAAAGGCGTGTTGACGCAGACACGCCGCCACACCTACCTCGCCAGTCTGGTCGGTGTGCCGCATGTGGTGCTGGCGGTGAACAAGATGGACATGGTGGATTACTCGCAAGCGCGTTTCGACGAGATCGTGGCCGAGTACAAAGCCTTCGCCGTGCAACTGAATCTGCATGATGTGCATTGCATCCCCTTGTCCGCGCTGAACGGCGACATGGTGGTTGACCGGGGCGACAGTCTGGATTGGTACAAAGGCCCGGCATTGCTGGAACTGTTGGAGCGCATCGAGATCGATCACGATGTGAACACCAGCGACTTCCGTTTTCCGGTGCAATGGGTGTGCCGTCCGCAGTCCGAAGAGCATCACGATTTCAGAGGGTTCGCCGGACGTATCGAAGCGGGCGAAGTGTCGGTCGGTGACGAGGTCACCATCCTGCCATCCGGCCGTACCACCAAGGTCAAAGAGATCGTCACCTACGACGGTAACTTGCAGACCGCATTCGCGCCGCAATCCGTCACCATCACCTTGGCAGACGAGATCGACATCTCGCGCGGCGATATGATCGTTAAAACCGATCATCTTCCGCCCAAGGTGGAAAAAGGATTCGATGCGATGTTGTGCTGGCTGTCCGAGTCGCCGCTGGACAAGAACCGCAAATACCTCGTCAAGCACACCACGCGCACGGCGAAGTGCCTGTTCTCCAACATCGACTACCGCGTGGATGTGAACACCTTGGAGCAACATGCCAATCCGACCGTCAATATGAACGACATCGTGCGCGTCGGTATCAAGGTGCAACAGCCTTTGGTGTTCGACAGCTACGAGATCGACCGTGCCACGGGTAGCTTCATCGTCATTGACGAGGCGACGACCCTCCCCCATGCAGGGGGAGGGCTAGGGTGGGGGTAGAAATGTTGAGTATTTACGACTCTACCCCCATCCCAGCCTTCCCCCTGCATGGGGGAAGGAGCGGGCTTGGCATTGGCTTCTCATCCGTGTCCATCCGTGGCTAATGTTGTAGTCAGCCTTGTGGTATCTTTCTCCCATCCGAGTTTGATGCCCCATTGATGCCATGAGCCTGCTCTCTTTGATCACCGCCTTCCTGCTGGAACAGTTGCAGCCGTTGTCTTCCCGCAAGTACCTCTACACATGGCTTACTGCTTATGTGGATTTCTTCCAGCGCAACTTCAACGCAGGCGAACACAAGCATGGCCGCATCGCTTGGATACTCGCCATCGCAGTGCCGCTCGTGGTGGTCAGCACCATCCATTGGATATTGCTCGGCGCCAATCCTATCTTTGCTTGGGCGTTCAGCGTGTTGGTGCTTTACCTCACCATGGGCTTCCGCAAATTCAGTCACTACTTCACCGACGTCCACAAAGCATTGCGTGATAACGAATTGGATAAAGCACGCGCCCTGTTGACGGCATGGAGTGGCAAGTCATGCAGCGAGTTGAACAGCGAAGAAGTGGCGCGTGTCACCATCGAACAAGCTTTGCTCGCCTCGCACCGAAACGTGTTCGGTGTCGTGTTCTGGTTCGTCATCTTCATGATGTTGGGGTTAGGCCCCATCGGCGCCATCATCTATCGCATCGCCTTGTTCTTGGGGGCGGAATGGGGTGACAAAGACAAGGCCGAGTTCGGTGACTTCGGCGTGTTCGCGCGACAAGCACATCACATCATGGAATGGTTGCCCCTGCGTCTCACTGCATCCACCTTCGCCATCGTGGGTAACTTTGAAGACACCGCCTACTGCTGGCGCAATCAAGCCGCCACCTGGCCAGATGCCGAAGAGGGCATCTTACTCACCAGTGGTGCAGGCGCACTCGGCGTGAAACTGGGACAGACCATCGTGCTGGATGAAGAACCCGTGTTCCGCCCCGAGATCGGCACAGGCGACGATGCCGATGCCGACTACATGCAAAGTGCTATCGGCCTAGTCTGGCGGGCGCTGGTGTTCCAACTCATCGTGCTGATGATGTTGACGGTGGCTAATTTGTTGGGGTGAGGCTGCTGTCGGCCACAAGGAGACACTTGGCCCTCGCTCCTACTAATACGCATATGCGGCCAATCAAATATTCGAGGTTGCTGACGAATTAAATGGACTTCAACAATCTGTACGCCTCACTATTATTAATATGACGGCTCTGTGGGGCCGTCAAATAACTACTAGGGGATTCGAATGCATGCATCTTTGCCTTTCGCTCAGAAATTGAAGTACAGCGCCGCATGTGTTGTCTCAATTTGCGTAGTCTTCGTAGGAGGGGCTTCTGCTGCCGGAATGGATAGGACGGATACCTTTAGTGAATACAAAGCAGAATTTCAAGGCTTTGGTAAAGGACTTGCTGTCGTGTATTCCAAGATTGGAAAAGTTCAGACAATTCGTACTGAATCAAACAGGCACGAGCCTGAAAAGTTAGACATGATGCAAGTAGCATCTCTTCCTGGAATTAAAGTCGAACTCCGTCAAACCCCTGGCGCTCCGAATTTGCCTTTGGTGGAACGCCTTACGGTGAGTCAAAATGATTTTCGCCTATTGTCGAACCGCAAAATTGGAACATCAACTACAAATGACATTCTCAATTGGCTTGGGCAACCTGATGAGAAACGAGGCTCTTCTTTTGTTTTTAGAAGTTCGAGTGAGAATTGGAATACTTTCATCTTTCACTTTGAACAAGGTCGCCTCATGTCAGTTGAGTGGAATTGGGATTATGACTAAAGTGGATACACATAGCTCGGGCGCGATAACCAACGGGCATTGCGCCGTGTAAATAATTGGTGACAGACCACGGTTTTTGAATGGCCGTAATGGGTTAGGAACAGCCCTTCAATCCCAATCACTTCAATACCCTCAGAACTTAGCTGTTATTGCCTCGCTCTAATCCTCTAGAATTTCGACAAGTCTTTCCGTCCACCTTCTGGAGCGAGGCATCCTTTGAAGCGTTCCAATTTCGATAACCGATTCATTCGTGAGTTGCCGGGTGATGCTGGCACTGGCAGAACGTCGCAAGGCGTCTGCTGGTCGGCGGTCGTGCCCACATCGGTCAGTCGTCCATTCTTGTTGGCTTACTCGCCGGAGGTGTTAGATCTGCTCGATCTGAGTGAGGCGGATGCACGTTCGCCCGAATTTTTGCAGGCGTTCGCAGGCAACCGATTGCTTGATGGGATGGCGAGTTACGCCACGCGTTACGGTGGTCATCAGTTCGGGCAATGGGCGGGGCAACTGGGGGATGGGCGTGCCATTGGATTGGGTGAGGTCATCAACTCCAAAGGCGAGCGTTGGGAGTTGCAACTCAAAGGTGCGGGCATCACACCGTATTCAAGGCGGGCGGATGGACGCGCGGTGTTGCGTTCTTCGTTGCGTGAATTCTTGTGCAGTGAAGCCATGCATCATCTGGGCATTCCCACTACGCGCGCGTTGAGTTTGATCGCCACGGGTGATGGTGTGGTGCGCGACATGTTGTATGACGGTAATCCCGCAGTCGAGCCAGGCGCTATCGTGTGTCGCGTCTCTCCCTCTTTCACTCGCTTTGGTCACTTCGAGATATTTGCGTCGCGCGGCGAACATGAACTGTTGCAACGCTTGCTGAACTTCACCTTGTCACGTGATTTCCCGTTCATCGTGGGTACGGATGCCGAGCGTTTCGCCACATGGTTCCGCTTGGTGTGTGAACGCACTGCGTTGTTGATGGTGGAGTGGCTGCGCGTGGGCTTCGTGCATGGCGTGATGAACACCGACAATATGTCCATCCTCGGCCTCACCATCGACTACGGCCCGTATGGTTGGGTGGACAACTTCGATCCGGGATGGACGCCGAACACCACGGATGAACAGTTCCACCGTTACTGCTTTGGGCAACAATCCGTCGTGGCGCGTTGGAATTTGGAACGCTTGGCGGAAGCGCTGCTGCCCGTCGCCCCTTCGCGCAAGATGTTGGACGCAGGGCTGGCGCATTTCGATGGCACTTTCCAAGCCGCACTCTCAATCATGTTGGCGGCGAAGTTCGGTTTGCTGGAATGGAAAGAAGACGATGCCGCCTTGGTCGAGACCGCGTTCGATCTGATGCAACAAGCGGAAGTGGATATGACGGAGTTCTTTAGGCAACTGGCGGAAGTGAAGCAACATGCACCTACCTTGGAGACCTTGCGCTCGGCCTTCTATCGCGTGCCGTTGTATGAATCACACGCTGCCTTGTTCGAATCGTGGTTAGTGCGTTATGCGACTCGCCTAGGTAAGCAGCAGGATGATGATGCATCACGTCGAGTGCGTATGAATAAAGTGAATCCGCGTTTCGTGTTGCGCAACTATCTGGCGCAAGAAGCCATCGACGCGGCGATGCAAGAGGACTTGAGCAAGATCGAACAACTGATGCAGGCTGCGCGCCATCCTTATGATGAGGATCATCCCGCGAACCTCATCGCTAAACGACCTGATTGGGCGTTGGATAAGGTGGGGTGCTCGAAGCTGTCTTGCAGTTCTTAAACTGCACAGGTGAATTTCCGATTGACTAGCAAATCTGGAGCAAAGGGTGACGAACGAGTGTTCCCCCACCCCAGCCCTCCCCTGGTGGGAGAGGGGGCTAGAACGGTGTGGCTTTGGGTTTAGTCCCTCTCCCACCAGGGGAGGGATTAGGGTGGGGGAACAATCCGTTTTTTCTAGCCGACAAGCAGAAGATCAGCTGGTTCTGCTCGGTAAGTTGGGCGAACTTTCTGTTGAGATTACTTCGCAGCGATCTGCTGAAACAACTTCAATCTCCGCTCGTCGATCTTTCCTTCAGCAGTGGCTTTGCGAATCGCACAATCCGGTTCGTGCGAGTGGCTGCAATTGGCGAAGCGGCATTCGCCGAGGTAGGGCAAGAATTCGGGGAAGCTTCTTTCCATCGCCGCAAAATCCAGATGATGTAGGCCGAACAGTTGCACACCCGGGCAGTCGATGAGATGGCTGTTGGAATTCAGATGATATAGCTTGGCATGGGTGGTGGTGTGTTTGCCGGAATCGAGCACGGTGGAGATCTCGCGTGTGGCGGCATGCGCCTCGGGAATGACGGCGTTGATGAGTGTTGATTTGCCCATGCCGGATTGGCCGACGAACACGCTGGTGTTGTCTTGCAGATAAGGCAGTAGCGGAGCGATGTCTTGCTTGGCACTCAGTTCCAGCACGCGGTAGCCGATCTTGGTGTAAGGCGCGAGCTGCTCACGTGCGGCAGCGATCTGCGGCAGGTCGCTCTTGTTCAGCACGATGAGGATGTTCAGCTTCTGGTCGTGTCCGGCCAGTAGGCAACGTGCGAGCAATTCATCGTTGAATGAAGGCTCGCTGGCGACCACGACGACGAGTTGCGTGACGTTGGCCGCGATGATCTTTTGCTTGAAGGCATCGGAGCGATAGAGCAGCGAGGTGCGCGGTGTGATGCTGTCGATGACACCTTGCTCCGGGCCGGTGCGAGACAGGGTGATGGTGTCACCACAGGCCACTTCGCTCTTCTTGCCGCGCGGTACGCACTCGACGACCTCGCCACTGGGCAGCTCTGCCAGATAATGCCGGCCAAAGGCGGCGATGATGAGACCTTTTAGTTGTTCGCTCAAAGCTTGAACAGTGCGTCAACTTTAGCGGCGCAGATGAAGTCGTTCTCGGAGAGGCCGCCAATCGCATGGGTGGAGTATTCGACGCGGCATTGGTTGTAGCCGACCGTCATATCCGGGTGGTGGTCCTCGCGATGCGTCATCCATGCGACTGCGTTGACGAATGCCATCACCTGGTAATAGTTCTTGAAAGCGAAGGTCTTGCTGATGCGCTTGTCATTCAGTTCCCACCCGTCGAGTTGCTTGAGTAGAGCGGTTGCTTCATGCTGCGACAGAGGCGGTATGCCTCCTTCGCAGGGTTTGCAGTTCTTGTTGGTCAGGTCGCAGACGCTTGCCATATCGTCCTCACTTTAACTTGTAATACTTTTGGTTCAGATAGGCGCCCAGATCGATCTTCTCTTTTGAATCAAGATGACTGGCTGCGCTACAACGCTCAATTTGTTGAATGAGGTCGTTCGGTGTGCGAACCTTGCTGGTACTTCGAGTGAAGATCGCATTCCCATCTCCCCCCACGATCGATTTGTGGCATGAGTTGCAATCGTATTCCACAAACAGTGTCTTACCGTTCTCGATGCTTCCATTGGAGAACGGGGCTGCATTTGCGAGGCTGAACGTGAAGCTCAATAAGACTAGTAAATATTTCATGTTTGCTCTCCTTTTATTTGAAGTTGCTGTATTCGCTGTAGTGCGGGTGGGTGTGATTCGTAGAAGGTAGCGTACAACGGATCGGGTGTGAGTGTCTTGGCATTATCCTGATACAGCTTCACCAGCGCGTTCACCAACTCGTTGGCATCGGTCTGCTGTGCAGCATAGGCATCGGCCTCGAACTCGTGCTTGCGCGAATAGGCCGATGTGAGGGGATGCAGCAGGAAAGTGAACACGGGGAACACCATGAAGAACAGTAGCAATGCAATGGCGGTGGATTGAGTCGTCACACCCAAGCCGAGGTAGAACCATTCCGCATGCAGTAGTTGGGCGAGTAGCCACAGGAATCCCAAGCTGACAGCGAATGTGAAGGCGATACGTTTGATGACGTGGCGATGTTTGAAATGGCCCAGCTCATGCGCCAGCACCGCGTCGATCTCGCCGGGACTAAGGCGTTGTAGCAGGGTGTCGAAGAACACGATGCGCTTGGTCTTGCCGAAGCCGGTGAAGTAGGCGTTACCGTGTGAACTGCGCTTGCTGCCGTCCATCACGAACAGTCCGCTCGACTCAAAGCCGCAACGGGCAAGTAGTGCTTCGATGCGCAACTTCTGTGCTTCGTCTTGCAGCGGCTCGAACTTGTTGAATACGGGCGCGATGTAAGTGGGATAGATGAACAGCAGCAGTAAATTGAACGTGACCCATACGCCCCACACGTATAGCCACCACAGGTCGCCCATGGCGGACATTAGCCACAATACGGCGAACAATAAGGGAAGACCGAGTGCAGCACCCAGCAAGGTGCTCTTCACTGCGTCGAGCAGGTATAACTTGAGCGTCATCTTGTTGAAACCGAAGCGGGCTTCGATGTTGAAGGTGCGATAGAGGTCGAACGGCATTTCGAGGAGGGATTGCAAGATCAGCACCAGTACGATGATCGCGACACCTTGTAACAGTAGGCTATCCGTCAGGCCGGAGGATGCATCGCTCAGCCACTGGATGCCGCCGCCCACGGTGAATATCAGCAACAGCACCGTATCGAAAATGATGGTCAGTGCGCCAAAGCGCACGAGGGTGCTGGTGTAATCCGCAGCCTTGTGATGGGCTGCGATGTTGATCTGTTCGCGAAATGCTGCGGGTACTTCGTCGCGGTTCGCGGCAACGTGGTCTAACTGGCGATAGGCAAGCCACAGCTTAACGACGGCGTTCGAGAGTAGTGCTGCGACGAACAGGGCGGAAAATTGTGATGCAGTCATGGGTTCGGATAGTCTTTGGAGAGGGTGGTTAAGCTATGTAACAATGCGCGCCTCATTCATTTGAAAGCGCGGCGAATTATGGCACAAAACCAAAACTACCTCGTCTGGGTCGATATGGAAATGACCGGACTTGTTCCTGAGACAGACCGCATCATCGAAGTGGCGATGGTCGTCACCGACGGTGATCTGAATACCATCGCAGAAGCGCCGACGCTGGTGGTGCACCAGTCCGATATCGTGCTGGATGGCATGGATAATTGGAACAAATCCACCCACGGCAAATCGGGTCTTATCGACAAGGTCAAAGCCTCCACACTGGATGAGGCGACAGTCGAAGCGCAGTTCATCGAATTCCTCAAAGAGCATGTGCCAGTGCGCACCTCGCCTATCTGCGGCAATTCCATCTGCCAAGATCGTCGCTTTATGGCGCGCTGGATGCCTAAACTGGAAGACTACTTCCACTACCGCAACCTCGACGTGAGCACGCTCAAGGAATTGGCGAAGCGCTGGAAACCTGAAGTGGCGAGTAGCTTGAAGAAGCACGGCAAGCACGAGGCGCTGGCAGACATCTACGAATCCATCGCCGAGATGAAGCACTACCGAGATAATTTCCTGAAGTTGTGATTTGTGTCGTCATTCCCGCGTGGGCGGGAATGACAAGCCCTGATGCCCCATCTACTCGTTGATATCACTGCCCATGGCTACGGCCACATCGCGCAGACCGCGCCGGTGGTCAACGAACTGGTGCGGCGCATCCCAGATCTGCGCGTCACCGTCCGTTCTGCTGCGACAACATCTTACCTGCAACAACGTTTCACCATCCCGTTCCAACACATTCACACCGCACTCGATTTCGGCATGACCATGTTCGATGCGGTGGCAGTGGATGTGCCGCGTAGCTTGGCCAACTATCGTGAGTATCACACCGATTGGGAGGCCAAGGTGGTGCAGGCGGCACAAGAGATGCGTGCGTTGCAGCCGGACTTGCTGTTCGCCAACGTTCCCTATAAATCACTCGCTGCGGCGCAGTTCGCGGGTATTCCATCTGTGGCGATGTGCTGTTTGAACTGGGCGGATATCTATCGTCACTACGCACCGGACGATGCTGAGAGCCGTGCCATCCATGCGCAGATGCTCGCCGCTTACAACAGTGCGGAGGTTTTTCTAAAGGTCAGCCCGACGATGCCGATGGATAGTCTGAGCAGAGTGACGACCATCGCGCCCATTGCGCAATTGGGCGTGGCACAAAGAGATTTGGCATTATCCAGATGTGGCGGACAGCCAAGTAAGTTGGTGCTCGTGGCGATGGGGGGCATCGACTATCGCCTGCCGATGGAGAAGTGGCCGCGCATCTCGGGCGTGCGATGGTTGGTCCCGCAAGCGTGGAACATACAGCGTGACGACACGAGCGCACTGGAAACGATGGGCATGAGCTTCAGTGATCTGTTGACATCCTGTGATGTCGTGCTGACCAAACCCGGATACGGTACTTTTGCCGAAGCGGCTTATGCAGGTGTGCCAATCATCTATGTATCGCGCGGGGAGTGGCCGGAGCAGCCTTATCTAGTGGACTGGTTGGGGAAGCATGGAACGTGCGTCGAAGTGGTGCAGGAGATTTTGGAACAAGGAAATATGCAATCGGTTTTGGATGAGGCTTGTTCGACAAGACGAGACCCTGCAAAGGTTGGTTCCGGTGTGCATGAGGCAGCAGAGATTCTGCATTCATTGATGATGAGAACAAGGCTATGACGCATTCGATAGAAGATTCCCCCTACGCCATACACAGTCACAAGGAGATCATTTTTATCCTTGATGATATGGCGAAGCATAAGACACTCATCACGCTCGACACGCATGATGGCGTGGTGTTGGTCACCTCGGTGTTGTATGTCAGCGGGGATGGGAAGTATGTCTGTATCGACGTGGCGGCGGACGATAGCGTCAATGACCGTATCGTACATAGCCAGCACGTTTCTTTTGTGACGCAATCTGACATCAAGGTGCGCTGGTATTCCACGCATCTGCAACTGGTGGCGATGCCGAATGGCAAGTATGCATTCTCGATGCATGTGCCTTCTGCGATAGAACGGGTCCAACGTCGTGAATATTTCCGCCTTGATACGCTGCAGGGAAAGCATGCATTGATATGCAGGATACCGACGGAAGGAGAGATCATTGAGGTGCCGCTGTTCGATATGAGTGTGGGCGGTATCGGCGTCACCGTTAGAGGTGAGCTACCCGCCATCTTTGTTCAGGGCGAGATATTGGAAGGGTGCAGCATCGACTTTCCGGAGATCGGCAGAGTGCCGATCAGTCTGCGCGTACGTGGTAAGTGGTCAACCATCAGCACACTCAGTGGCGGGCATTTTCACCGTATTGGGCTTCAGTTCGATAATCTGGGAAGGGGTGCCAGTAACGTCATCCAACGTTACATGGTGCAACTCGAAGCCGAAAAGATCAGTCTGACCTGATTTACTGTTTTACGCCGAGTGCCAATGCGCGCGCTTTGCTTGGTTCCAATTCGGCCACATTCGGTTCGATCAACCAGCCTTGCAGGTTATCCATCACCAGATTATTGAGTGCGTGAATCCAATCGTCGCGCTCATTGAGGCAGGGGATGTAGTTGTACTCGCCGCCGCCTGCGTGTTGGAAATCTTCCTTGCCTTCCATCGCGATCTCTTCCAGCGTCTCTAAACAATCCGCAACGAAACCGGGGCAGACCACATCCACGCGCTTGGTCTTTTGTTTGCCTAGTTCCAACAACGTAGCAGTCGTGTAAGGCTTGACCCACTCTGCTTTGCCGAAGCGTGACTGGAAGCTCACTACATATTGTTCTTTGCCCAGCCCAAGTTCTTGAGCGAGCAAACGTCCTGTCTTCAGACATTCGCAGTGGTATGGGTCGCCTTTTTCAAGCGCGTATTGCGGTACACCGTGGAAACTCATCACCAGTTTTTCTGGGCGACCATGCTTCATCCAATATTCATTCACGTTCGCTGCCAATGCCTTGATGTAGCCCGCGTCATCGTGGAAGTGTTTGATGGTACGGATGGCGGGAGTGTTGCGCATGGTTTGTACTGCCGCGAACACACGGTCGAACACAGTGGCCGTGGAGCTGGCGGCATACTGCGGATACAGCGGCACCACCAAGATGCGTGTGCAGTTCTGCGCCTTTAACTTTTGCATCACGCTTGCGATGGATGGATTGCCGTAGCTCATCGCATAATCCACCACGAAAGGCGCTTTGGTGCGCTGGCTCAGGTAGCCTTCCAACAATACGGCTTGCTTCGCCGTGTAGACGCGTAGCGGCGAGCCTTCAGGCATCCACACGCTGGCGTATTTCGCTGCCGATTTCCTGGGGCGTACATTGAGGATGATGCCGTTCAAGATCAACCACCAGATCGGTTTGGGGATCTCCACCACACGCGGGTCGCTCAAGAACTCTTTGAGATAGGGGCGTACAGCTTGCGCAGTCGGCGCATCGGGCGTACCGAGGTTGACCAGTAAGATGCCAGTCTTCTCTGGTGTGCCGTGGGTGAAGCCGGGTTCGATTTGGTAAGTCATGTCAGTGTTGAGAAAGTGCGTTGCTCAAAAGTTTTGCGGTGATGTCCACGATGGGTACCACGCGCTCGTAGTTCATGCGTTTGGGGCCGACCACGGCGAGTGTGCCTATGATTTTTCCATCTGCAGTGTAAGGGGCACTGACCACGCTGCATTCATCCAGTCCGAGCAATCCAGACTCGTTACCCACAAAGATGTGCACGCCCTGTGCATGGCGGCTGGCATCCAATAGTTGCAACAATTCCGTCTTCTGCTCGAACACGTTGAACAGGTTGCGCAACTGGTTCATGTTGGCGGAAAGGTCGTTGATGTGCAGCAGATTGCGTTCGCCGCTGATGACGTAATCCTCATTCTTGCGCGCGATGGCTTCATCACTCACCGCCATCGCGGCAGACATCAGTGCGGTCATGTCATGTTGCAACTGGCGCAGTTCGTTCTGCATGCGCTGGTGGATGTCGCCAAAGCCGACCCCCGCGTAATGCTGGCTCAAGAAATTGCCCGCCTCGGTGAGTTGCGATTGCGTGTAGTCCTTGTGCGTCACTAACACGCGGTTCTCTACTTCTCCATCCGGCATCACGATGATGAGCAACACGCGGCGCTCAGATAAGCGCAAGAACTCGATCTGGCGCACGGTGATGGCGGCGCGCTTGGGGGTGGCGACCACCCCTGCGAATTGCGTCAATTCGGAAAGTACGTTCGAGGCTTGCGTCAGCAAACGCGAAGGGTTGTCCGGTTGCAGCTGCGTCTCCATCTGTGACACGCGCGCATCGGAAAGCGGCTGCACCACCATCAGGGTGTCGATGAACAAGCGATAGCCGAGTGCGGTGGGGATGCGCCCGGCGGAAGTGTGCGGGCTGGCCACCAGCCCCATGGCTTCCAGATCAGCCATCACATTGCGGATGGTGGCTGGGCTGACTTCCAATCCCGAGAATTGCTGCAATGCGCGCGAGCCGACCGGTTGACCATCGCTGATGTAGCGTTCAACCAAGGTCTTTAGGAGTATCTGTGCGCGGTCATTCAACATGGGCGCGGATTCTATCATCACGGAAAGGATGCTTTATGTGGTCAAGCGGGGTGCGTCGCGTATCACCATTTAGAGAGCTTGAAAACAAGAAAGAATATATAGGCCATCAGACCAATAGATTGATTGGAGGAAGGCAGATATATTGCGCGCTGTTTTTCGCTTGCACAGCTAAGTAGTGCATTTTTTTAACAATGCATCGGGGGGGATTATCATGGAAATTGGAGGTAAGGTTCAAAGATTGGCGGAACTTAGTATTGGTTCCATTGCTATTGCAACACTTGTTCTCGCTGGATGTGGTGGTGGCTCTAGTTCGTCCACGACTAGCTCAACCACAACAGTCACCACACCGACAACGATCGCTGTTTCAAACACTGGATTGACGGGAATCGTTACTACGATTGCGGGACTGGCAGGTTCTTGGGGGACGGTCAATAACACAGGCACTGCGGCGCGTTTTAATGGTCCAGGGTATATCTCTAGCGACGGTACGAATCTATATGTCACCGACTCTTTGGAGAATAACATCCGCAAGATCGTCATTGCTACCGGCGCGGTCACGACGCTCGCAGGTAGCCAGACTGCTGTCTCTGGTGTGACTGATGCGCAGGGGACGGCTGCCTTGTTCAATTCACCTCGGGGTATCGCGACCGATGGTATAAATCTCTATGTTGCAGATACGGGTAACAACAGTGTTCGCATGATTGTTATTTCCTCTGGGATGGTTTCTACCTTGGCAGGGAGTGTGACGGGTGCTTCAGGGGTGGCAGATGCTACTGGAACTGCGGCACGTTTTTGGAGTCCATCCGGTGTGACCAAGATGGGTAGCAGCCTGTATGTGACCGATGCCGTGAACAGTACGATTAGGCAAATCAATCTGAACACCAATGCAGTATCAACGATTGCAGGAACCGCTGGGATATTGGGGTATTCAAACAACTTGGCTGGGTCTGCGGTGATGTTTGATGGTCCTGCTGATATCACCAATGATGGTGTCAGTCTGTATGTTGCCGATTTGCTTAATCACGATATTCGGAAGGTCAACCCCTCAAATGGTTTGACTACGCTTGTGGCTGGAGGGGCATTCAATACCATTCCAGCTTCTGGAGTCACCAACGGTACTTCCAGTTCGGCGCGTTTTAATAAACCATTCGGATTAACTACTGATGGGGCCAATATATACGTGGGCGATACTGATAATCACACAGTTCGCAAGATAGTACTCTCATCTGGGTTGGTTTCTACCCTTGCAGGGTCTGCCGGTGTCTTTGGTACGTCTGATGGGACTGGTAGTGCGGCGCGCTTCAACAATCCAAGAGGTATGGTGTATGTGAATGGCAAGTTATATGTTGCGGATTGGTATAACGGAACGATTCGAAAGATTCAGTAACCCGATTCGTTGGAGCATCTTTAACGCCCGCTTCGTGCGGGCGATTCTGTTTGATGGCCTTTTTTGTTCTGAAATTTAAATGGAGGGTTTATCCGGAATGGCGGGTAGTCGGCCGATATGGTTTAATCGCGGCCTATGAAATTCCCCTTTCAAACCGTCGCTATCATCGGCAAGCAGAAGACCGCTGACGTTGCCGCGCCCATGCTTTTGCTTGGCGATTTTCTGGCTGCGCGTGGTGTGCGTGTGGTGGTGGATGGCCTCTCGGCTGAACACATCAAAGGTCACTCATTCACTGCACTCAGTCTGGAGGAGATAGCACGCACCGTCGATCTCGCCGTGGTCATCGGCGGTGATGGCACCTTGCTCAACATCGCGCGCACCCTTGCGCCGCATGGCGTGCCTATCGTTGGTGTTAACAAGGGGCGACTTGGATTCCTCACCGATCTGACGATGGGAACGATGCTGGGGGGTATCGGGGATATGCTGGACGGCCGCTTTGTCACTGAACAACGGTTGTTGCTTACCGCGACTGTGATGCGCGATGGAGTGGAGATATACAGCGGCTTGGCGTTCAACGAGGTCGTGGTGCACCGTAGCAACATCAGCAGCATGGTGGAGTTCGAGGTGCGTATCGACGGCGAATATCTCTACAATCAACGTGCAGACGGCCTCATCATTTCTACTCCCACAGGTTCTACTGCGTACGCGATGTCGGCGGGCGGTTCTATATTGCATCCAAGTTTGGATGTGCTGCAGCTTGTACCTGTTTGTCCCCATTCATTGAGCAATAGACCTATCGTTGTCAAAGGCACTTCAGTGTTGGAGTTGTTGATGCATCGCTCGGGCGACATCTGTGTGCGTTATGACAGCCACACGAACTACGACTTGCAACTGCATGACAAGCTCATCGTGACGCGCTTCGAAAAACCAGCGTGTCTGCTACACCCTGAAGGCCATAGCTACTACCATACACTGCGCGAAAAGCTGCTCTGGAACCAAACACTGTGATGCAAGCTACTGCGCGGACAATCTGCGGCGTTGCGTGCTCACTCACTCCTCGCCTACCAAACTCGGTATGTCTCGTCGCTCGTTGCGCGGCGCCTTGCATATTGCCCTGCTCGCGACGCTTGCCTGAGTAAATACCATGCTCAAGTTCCTCTCCATCCGCGACTTCGTCATCGTCGAATCCCTTGAACTCGATTTCTCTACCGGCTTCACCGCGCTGACCGGTGAGACGGGCGCGGGTAAATCCATCCTCATTGATGCACTGTCGTTAGCCTTGGGTGAACGCGCTGATGCGGGGATGGTGCGCAGCGGTTGCGAGCGTGCCGACATCGCTGCTGAATTCGATATCTCTGCGTTGCCTGTCTTGCAAGTGTGGCTAAAAGAACAGGATTTGAATGGCGACGAGGGTGTTTGTTTGTTACGCCGCACTCTGGATGGCAGCGGTCGTTCGCGCGGTTTCATCAACGGTAGCAGTGCCACCCAACAGCAGATGCGCGAGGCAGGGGAATATCTGCTCGACATCCACGGCCAGCACGCACATCAATCTTTGCTGAAGGCGGATATGCAACGCGATCTGCTCGATACCCATGCAGGCTTGGCCAAGCAGGCTGAAGAGGTCGCAAGCAGTTTTAAATCTTGGCAAGGGCTGCACCGTCGCCGTACACAATTGGAACAGAACGCCGAGGCCGTCGCGGCCGAGCGCGAGTTGTTGGCCTTCCAGCGGCGCGAGTTGGAGACATTGAATTTCAGCGCGGAAGAATGGCACACCCTGCAGGCCGACCATTCGCGCTTGTCGCATGCTGCCAGTCTGTTGGAGACCGCGCAGTTCGGCGTCGAGATGTTGAGCGAATCGGACACGGCTTGTCTGGCGCAACTCAATGCATTGGTCACGCGTTTGCGTGCGGGGTTGGAATTCGACGCCGGTTTGCAAGACACACTGACCATTCTGGAAAGTTCGCAGAACGAATTGCAGGAAGCGGTCTATGCGCTGCGCCACTACCAAGAAAAATTGGATGCTGATCCGCAGCAGTTGCGCGAGCAGGAACGTCGCATCGCTGATGTGATGGAGGCGGCACGCAAATATCGCGTGAAGCCGGAAGCGTTGCCGCAGGCATTGGAAGTCGTCGTGGCACGTTTGGATGAGCTGGGCGGTGATGCCGATCTGGCCGAGTTGGCGAAACAGGAAGCGACCGCGCGTGAGACCTATCTAGCTGTGGCCAAGAAACTCAGCGCCTCGCGCGCCAAAGCAGCCAAGAAGCTCTCGGACGACATTACCGCCGCCATGCAAACGCTGGCGATGCAGGGCGGGCAGTTTGCCGTTGCCTTGTTGCCACTGGCAGAAGGCAATGCGCACGGTCTGGAAAGCGTCGAACTGCAAGTGGCAGCCAACCCGGGTTCTCCTTTGCGCAGCTTGGCTAAGGTCGCCTCGGGCGGTGAGCTGTCGCGTATCAGCTTGGCCATTCAAGTCGCCGCCAGCAGCGCCGCCAGTGTGCCTACCTTGATATTTGACGAGGTGGACAGCGGCATCGGCGGGCGCGTGGCCGAGATCGTCGGCAGTCTGCTCAAGCAATTGGGCAAGCGTCATCAGGTATTGTGCGTCACCCATCTGCCGCAAGTGGCGGCGCAAGCCGACCATCAATGGCAAGTGAGCAAAGCAGTGGAAGCGGGCGTCACTCTCAGTCATATCCAAGTGTTGAAAGGCGAGCAGCGCGTCGAAGAGATCGCCCGCATGTTGGGTGGAGTGAAAATCACTGAAACCACGCGTAAACACGCCGCCGAACTGTTGGGTATCTCTTGAACTGGTTCCCTCTGGTGAAACTACTAGCCAATCCACTAAGCCAGCAAGCTGGCAAGTGGCTGGTTATCCCTCCGGGGGAGGGCTGGGGTGGGGGAGTGACTTACGGTATCATGCACCCCGTTTTGAAATAAGCCCAACCGAGAAAATCCTAATGCGCATCCTCATCATCTCTCTATCCGTGTTGCTTGCTTCGTGCGGCAATTTCTCCAACTACCTGCCGACCTTCACGCCGCACAAGATCGAGATACGCCAAGGCAATCTCATCACGCAAGATATGCGCGACCGCATCAAGGTGGGCATGACGCCAGCTCAAGTGAAAGCCATTCTTGGCGCGCCGCTCATCAACGACATCTATCACGCGGATCGCTGGGATTACCTCTATAGCTTGGAGACCCAAGGCAAGGTGGTGGAAAGCCAGCGCCTGACCCTCTATTTCACGCAAGGTTCGTTGGCGCGCATCGATGATGCGACACCGCTGGCTGTGAATGCGATCTCGGTACAGGAGAATAAATAATGGCAAGGATCAAAGTCGTTATCGCCGGTTGCGGCGGACGTATGGGCAAAGTCTTGTTGGAGTGCGTCGCTGCGGCTGACGACTTGGTGTTGCACGCCGCCCTAGAACATGCGGGTAGCCCATTGCTTGGTAACGTCGTCACCGCAGGTGTGAAGATCACTGCCGACATCGAGGCGGCACTGAAAGATGCGGACGTACTTATCGACTTCACTCGCCCTGAAGGCACTATGCAGCACCTAGCCATCTGCCGTAAGCACAAGGTCAACATGGTGGTCGGTACGACGGGATTGGATGCGCAACAAAAAGCCCAACTTGGTGCAGGCGCGCAAGATATCGGCATCATGTTCGCACCCAACATGAGCGTCGGTGTGAATCTGATCTTCAAGTTACTAGAGACGGCATCGCGCGTGCTCGACAAAGGCTACGACATCGAGATCATCGAAGCACACCACCGCCATAAAGTGGATGCGCCATCAGGTACCGCATTGGGCTTGGGCGAAGTCGTCGCCAAGACTTTGGGGCGTGACCTTGCCAAAGTGGCTGTGTATGGCCGTGAAGGCGTCACCGGTGAACGCGATCCCTCCACCATCGGCTTCGCCACCGTGCGCGGCGGCGATATCGTCGGCGATCACACCGTGCTGTATGCGGGCATCGGCGAACGCATCGAGATCACCCACAAAGCCAGTAGCCGTGCCACCTTCGCTCTGGGTGCATTGCGTGCCGCGCGCTTCCTCAGCGAGAACAAAGCGGGCATGTACGACATGCAGGATGTGTTGAACCTGAAGTGATGCGAACGTTGTTTAAGATATTCTTCAGGACGCTGCGTCTGGTGTTGATGCCCTTCATGTTGCTGTGGGCCAGATTTGGCGCACCAAAGGGAGTTGTCCGTTCCGCGGAAGTCCAGCAGGCAGTCGACGCGAGTTGTTCAAAGTTGGCGCTGTATCACTTTCCCACTTGCCCGTTCTGCATCAAGGTGCGCCACGAGATGGCAAGACTGTCTTTGCCTATCGTACTGCGCAATGCACAGCATGATCCGAAGTTTCGCGCAGAGTTGGAGCAGGCTGGAGGCAAGATCCAGACGCCCTGTTTACGCATCGTTGATGTGCAGGGCGAGGTTAAATGGATGTACGAGTCCGAGACTATCAAGCTTTACCTTCAGCAGCAGTTTGCTTGATCGTGATACGAATCAATATCACCACCCCACCGATTTTCTCCGCCGGGTACTAAGTCTAAGTAAGCTGGGCTACTTCAGATTCAGAGATGAATCTTGCGATGTGATCGGCTACCTCATTTGACCAGGACCACATGAACGCGTGCCCCATCTCTAATACGCACAGTTGTGCTTTGGGGATGTTGCGGGATAGATACTCTGCATGTGGAAGCGGAAAGCAAACATCGTATCTTCCATGAATGATCAGCGTTGGCGCTTGGATGCGCTTCACTGATTCCAGCCGTTCTAGCGAGGTGGCGACAGCCAGCGCATGGTGGAAACTCGCAGTTCTATCCTTTGTTCTTGAAGCGCTGAGTCTCAGAGCATTGGCAACTTGTTCTTTGGGGAACGGTCTGGCTCCACCGTAGGTTACTTCCCAGCCTTGCAGCAAATTCTCTTCCAGTTCGATTTCCGTCTTGGGTGGGGCAGCTATCGTTGCTCGAATATAGGCGAGTAATTTTTCATCGGGTGCTGGAAGGTCGAATCTTTCGCCAGAGATACCCATCGTTGCGGTCATATAGGGGCGTTGGTCGGCTGTGGAAGAGATCAATACGAGTTTGTCCACCAAGTCGGAATGTTGGATCGCAATGAGTTGCGCGATGTAACCGCCCATCGAAAGACCGACGATGACTGCTTTCTTTATCCCATGCACTTTTAACACCCCCACTGCGTCACGTGTGAGGGTGTCTAGATCGTAAGGGTGCTGCTCGAAATCGATGGAGGAAGACTTGCCTGTGTCACGATGGTCATAGCGGATCACGAAGTTGCCTTTGTTGGCTAACGCCTGGCAGAACTCATCTGGCCAGAAGATGCCTTGGTTCATCGCACCCATGATGAGTAACACAGCGCGGTCAGTTGGTTTGCCGAAAGTCTCTGTCCAGATAACAGCGCCATCTTCGGTAGAGATCATCTTTTCCATACTTACCTCTTTGCTTTACATCACCAGCAGCTTGATACCGATCAAGATCAGCGCCACCCCGCCAAATATCTCCGCCTTGTTTTCCAACCAAGTTCCGCTGCGCTTGCCGATTAGCACGCCTACCCAACTGCATGCGAATGTCGTGACACCGATGATGAGACAGGCCAGCCACGCTTCCACTTCTAGCAGTGTCAGGCTGAAACCGGCAGCCATGGCGTCGATGCTGGTGGCGATGGAGAGGACCAGCATCATCTTGTGGGTGATGGCGGAGATATCTTCTTCGATGCCTTCGTGTAATCCTTCGTAAATCATCTTTGCGCCGATGAGGGCCAGTAATCCGAACGCGATCCAGTGCGCGTAAGCATCCACCCATCCCAGCACGCCTCTGCCGCCAAGATAACCGATGAAGGGCATCAAGGCTTGGAATGTGCCGAAGTAGAGTCCGGCTTTCAAGCCCAGTCCTTTGACGTTGCCTTTGGAGCCGAGTCCGATGGAAACGGCGAATGCATCCATGCTGAGTGCGATGGCTAATGCGATGACTTCAAACATAATTCTTCTATTTTGGTGTGGGGGTTGGCATTATACGGACCTTGTTGGGGTATGTACTTGGGTTTGATGCCGCCCCCTGCTTCGGCTATAATGCGCGCCATTCCAAAAGCGGGACGAGCCAAGTGCTCATCCCGCTTCTTTATGTCCAGATTCGAGGAGCAACCCGTGCCGCAAACAAGTCCTGCCATTCTAGTTTTAGCCGATGGGACAGTGTTTCGCGGAACTGCCATCGGTGCCTCAGGTAGCAGCGTCGGCGAGGTGGTGTTCAATACCTCGATGACCGGTTACCAAGAGATACTGACCGACCCGTCCTATTGCCGCCAGATTGTCACGCTGACTTACCCGCATATCGGTAACGTCGGTTGCAACCCAGAAGATGTGGAGTCGCGCCAAGTATTCGCCAGCGGCCTCATCATTCGTGACCTGTCGATGACGGTGAGCAATTTCCGCGCTACGCAATCCCTGCCTGAATATCTCAAAGCCAACAATGTGGTTGCCATCGCCGGCATCGATACGCGCAAGCTGACACGCATCCTGCGTAGCAAAGGTGCGCAGAGTGGTTGTATCGCCACCGGCGACAACGTGGAAGCGGCGCTGGCTGCGGCCCGTGGTTTTGCCGGATTGGCGGGGATGGACTTGGCGCAAGTTGTCACCTGCGACAAATCCTACGATTGGAAACAGCGCGAGTGGGAATTGGGCGTGGACTATAGCGACATCGCCGAATCGAAATTCCATGTGGTGGCATATGACTTTGGCGTGAAGCGAAACATCCTGCGCATGCTGGCCGAGCGCGGTTGCCGCATCACAGTAGTTCCAGCTAAGACGAGTGCCGCTGATGTGTTGGCGTTGAAGCCGAATGGCGTGTTCCTTTCCAACGGCCCTGGCGATCCTGAGCCATGTGACTACGCGATCACGGCGACACAAAAATTCCTTGAAGTGGGTATGCCTTTGTTCGGTATTTGCTTGGGGCATCAGATACTCGGTCTGGCTTCCGGTGCGAAGACAGTGAAGATGAAGTTCGGCCATCGCGGTGCGAACCATCCGGTGCAAGACACGCAGACCAAGCGCGTGATGATCACCAGCCAGAACCACGGTTTTGCGGTGGATGCGGCGACATTGCCAAAGAATGCGCGCGTCACCCACATCTCTCTGTTCGATGGCACGTTGCAAGGTTTCGAGCTGACTGACAAGCCAGCGTTCTGTTTCCAAGGTCACCCCGAGGCAAGCCCCGGGCCGCATGACGTGGATGTTTTGTTCGATCGCTTCGTTGCGATGATGGGTGGTAAGTAAATGGCTAAGCGTACTGACATCAAATCAATTCTGATCATTGGCGCGGGCCCCATCGTCATCGGGCAAGCGTGCGAGTTCGACTATTCCGGCGCACAAGCATGCAAGGCGCTGAAGGAAGAGGGCTACCGCGTCATTCTGGTGAACTCCAATCCGGCCACCATCATGACCGACCCCAACATGGCGGATGCGACCTACATCGAGCCGATCACTTGGCAGATGGTGGAGAAGATCATCGCCAAGGAACGCCCCGATGCGATCCTGCCTACGATGGGCGGACAGACCGCGCTGAACTGCGCCTTGGACCTGGCGAAGCACGGCGTACTGGAAAAATACAAGGTCGAGATGATCGGCGCATCGCGTGATGCCATCGATATGGCGGAAGACCGCGAGAAGTTCAAGCAAGCGATGACACGTATCGGTCTGGCATCGGCACGTTCAGCCATTGCACACAGTATGGAAGAAGCTTTCCAAGTACAGCAGGTGATGGGCTTCCCAACCGTCATTCGTCCATCCTTCACCATGGGTGGTAGCGGCGGCGGTATCGCCTACAACCGTCAAGAGTTCGTCGAGATCTGCGAGCGCGGATTGGAAGCGTCACCTACTAAAGAGTTGCTGATCGAAGAATCGCTACTCGGTTGGAAAGAATACGAGATGGAAGTCGTGCGTGACCGCAACGACAACTGCATCATCATCTGCTCCATCGAGAACTTGGACCCGATGGGCGTGCATACCGGCGACTCCATCACCGTTGCACCAGCACAGACATTGACCGACAAGGAATATCAGATCCTGCGCGATGCCTCATTGGCAGTGTTGCGCGAGATCGGCGTTGAAACCGGCGGTTCCAACGTGCAGTTCTCCATCAATCCTAAAGATGGACGCATGGTGGTCATCGAGATGAATCCGCGCGTGTCGCGTTCATCGGCGCTGGCATCGAAAGCCACGGGCTTCCCGATCGCCAAAGTCGCAGCGAAATTGGCCGTTGGTTACACACTCGATGAATTGAAGAACGACATCACGGGCGGTGCAACGCCTGCTTCGTTCGAGCCTACCATCGACTACGTGGTGACGAAGATTCCTCGTTTCGCTTTCGAGAAATTCCCGCAAGCTAATGATCGTCTCACCACACAGATGAAGTCAGTGGGTGAGGTGATGGCTATCGGTCGTACCTTCCAAGAGTCGTTCCAAAAAGCGTTGCGCGGCCTAGAAGTCGGCGTGAATGGTTTGGACAGCAAATACACTGACCGCGAAGCGATCTGCGCTGAGATGGGTAATCCTGGGCCGGATCGTATCTGGGCGGTGGGCGATGCTTTCCGCCTCGGCATGAGCGTGGAAGAGGTATTCAATATCAGCAAGATCGACCCATGGTTCTTGGTACAGATCGAAGACATCATCCGTCAAGAAGGTACGCTGCTGGGCCGTGGTTTGGAGAGCGTGCAGGCCGATGAGATGCGCGCGCTGAAGCGTAGCGGTTTCGCCGATGCGCGTATCGCCACGCTGATGGAAACCGATGATGCAGCAGTACGTGCGTATCGCCATGCGTTGCAAGTGCGTCCTGTGTTTAAGCGTGTGGACACCTGTGCCGCTGAGTTCTCCACCAACACAGCGTACATGTATTCCACTTACGAAGAAGAGTGCGAATCCATCCCGACCAATAACAAGAAGATCATGGTGCTGGGCGGCGGTCCGAATCGTATCGGTCAAGGTATCGAGTTCGATTATTGCTGTGTTCATGCTGCGTTGGCGATGCGCGAGGACGGCTACGAGACCATCATGGTCAACTGCAATCCCGAGACCGTCTCCACCGACTACGACACTTCTGACCGTTTGTACTTCGAACCGCTGACCTTGGAAGACGTGCTGGAAGTCGTTGCCGTGGAAAAACCAGTTGGTGTCATCGTGCAGTACGGTGGTCAGACCCCTTTGAAGTTGGCGCATGGCTTGGCCAAGAGCGGCGTGCCTATCATCGGCACCACGGTCGATATGATCGACATGGCGGAAGACCGTGCGCGCTTCCAAGCAATGCTGCGCGAATTGAATCTGAAGCAACCTCCGAATCGTACCGCCAGCAATGTGCTGGATGCGGTCGCAGGCGCGGCTGAGATCGGTTTTCCACTGGTGATGCGTCCATCCAACGTGTTGGGGGGGCGTGGTATGGAGATCATCCATGCGCAACCTGATCTTGAGCGTTACATGCGTGATGCGGAAGAGTTGGCTAAGACTTACCCGGAACGTATGCCTATCCTGCTTGACCGCTTCTTGAACGATGCGATCGAGGTGGATGTGGACGCGGTGTCCGATGGCAAGCAAGTCATCATCGGCGGAATCATGGAGCATATCGAAGAAGCCGGAGTGCACTCGGGTGACTCGGCGTGTTCTTTGCCGCCTTACTCCCTTTCAGTTGCAATGCAAGATGAGTTGCGTCGCCAGACCGTGGCGATGGCGAAGTCGCTCAATGTGGTTGGCTTGATGAACGTGCAGTTCGCCATCCAAGGCGAGACGGTCTATGTATTGGAAGTGAATCCACGCGCTTCACGTACCGTGCCGTTCGTATCCAAGGCAACGGGTGTGCCGCTGGCGAAGATCGCCGCGCGTTGCATGGCGGGTCAAAGTTTGGCATCACAAGGCGTGACCAAAGAGGTCATTCCACCGTACTACTCGGTGAAAGAGGCAGTATTTCCTTTTATTAAATTCCCCGGTGTGGATACGATCCTCGGCCCTGAGATGAAATCCACGGGTGAGGTGATGGGTGTAGGTGAGACCTTCGCTGAAGCCTTCGTTAAGTCGCAATTGGGCGCCAGCGTGAAATTGCCGAAGAGTGGCAAGGTGTTCATCAGCGTGCGCGAAG
>VBWD01000047.1 GCA_006218055.1 Gallionellaceae bacterium | reverse complement strand
CATCTGCGTCATCACATCAGCCCAAGCGGTTACTACCGCGGCAAGAAGGTAGTCAACACAAAGAGCGAATAAACTCTTTGTTCGATTTGACCATGCACTCCGCGCTGCGGGGTGCGTCATGTACGACCATTTCTCGTTATTGAGGATCGCCCTGTGGATGTGACTATCGCAATTGATGCCATGGGAGGCGACCATGGAGTGTCCGTTACCGTTCCTGCGGCCGTGGCTTATCTGCGTGACCACCCCAACGACACCATCGTTTTGGTCGGTTTGACGGAGGCAATAGAGGGTGCTTTGCGCTCTGCCGGAATCTCTGGGGAACACCCAAACCTTAGAATTCATCCTGCGACAGAAGTCGTCGGGATGGATGAGCAACCTCAATCTGCTTTGCGCGGTAAAAAAGACTCTTCAATGCGAGTTTCGATCAACCTCGTCAAGTCAGAAGAGGCTTCAGCTTGCGTCAGTGCAGGGAATACTGGTGCATTGATGGCGACTGCCCGTTATGTTCTCAAGACTCTTCCTGGTATCGATCGCCCTGCGATTGCTTCCTTCTTGCCTACCAATACGGGGCAGGTTTGTATGTTGGACCTTGGTGCGAATACCGACTGTACGGCAGAACATCTACTGCAATTCGCCCTCATGGGTTCGACTTTGGTCACCGCTTTGGAGCACAAACCAAGCCCGACCGTCGGTCTGTTGAACATCGGCAGTGAAGACATTAAAGGCAACGAGGTCGTCAAACAGGCGGCTCAATTGTTGCGTGACAGTGACCTGAATTTCTACGGCAACGTCGAAGGCGACGATATATTCAAAGGTGTGACGGACGTTGTGGTGTGTGATGGTTTCGTTGGTAACGTCGCGCTTAAGACAGCCGAAGGCGTCGCCAAGATGATGGGTGGCTTTCTGAAGGAAGGTTTCAGCCGCAATCTGCTGACCAAATTGGCTGCCTTGGTTTCTTTGCCAGTCCTGAAGGCTTTTAAACATCGACTTGATCATCGCCGTTATAACGGCGCTAGTTTCTTGGGGTTGAAGGGTATCGTCGTTAAGAGTCATGGCTCTGCCGATGCTTTTGCATTCCAGTGCGCTATCGAGCGTGCGGCCGAAGAGGCGCGCGGTGGCATGCTGCAACATATCAGCGAGCATGTTGAAAAGTGGCATCATGCACGCCAAACAAATGCAGGAGTGGCGATTTGACCTATTCCAAGATCATCGGCACAGGCAGTTATCTGCCAGCCAAGACAGTAACTAATTACGATCTAGAAAAGATCGTCGATACTTCTCACGATTGGATCGTTTCTCGCAGTGGTATCCAGGAACGCCATTTCGCAGCAGATGACCAAAAGTCTAGTGATCTGGCCTATGAGGCAAGTATCAAAGCGATCGAAGCTGCGGGCATCAATGCCTCTGATATTGACTTGATCGTTGTGGCGACCACTTCGCCGGATATGGCTTTTCCAAGTACGGCTTGTATCCTTCAACACAAGCTGGGGATCACGAACGGTAGTCCAGCTTTCGACATGCAGGCGGTTTGTGGCGGTTTCATCTATGCGCTGAATACGGCAGATCTATACATTCGCGGTGGTCAAGCCAAGACAGCGCTCGTCGTGGGGGCGGAAGTCATTTCGCGCATGCTGGACTGGAACGATAGAACGACTTGCGTGCTGTTTGGCGATGGTGCGGGGGCGGTCGTTTTGAAGGCTTCCAATGAGCCCGGCATCATTGCTTCCAAGTTACATTCAGATGGAAGTCACCATCAACTGCTCAAGGCTGATCCCAAGATATCCATGGAAGGACAAGCCGTTTTTAAGTTTGCAGTCAATTCGTTAAGTAGTGTTGTTGAAGAATTGCTAGAACAAGAAAACATGAGCGGCTCGGACATCGATTGGATGGTTCCGCACCAAGCCAACATTCGCATCATCGAAGCTACCGCCAAGAAATTGGGGATGACCTTGGACAATGTCGTGGTCACCGTGGCTAATCACGGAAACACTTCAGCAGCTTCGATACCGTTAGCGCTAGACACAGCCGTTCGAGATGGACGTATCAAACCAGGGCAAACAGTCATCATGGAAGCTATCGGTGGCGGGTTTACTTGGGGCGCATCTTTAATCAAGTGGTAGGTTCGATATGACTAAATTCGCTTTCGTATTTCCCGGTCAAGGTTCTCAATCTCGCGGCATGATGAACGGCTATGCCGATTTTTCTGCCGTGCGTGACACCTTCACAGAAGCCTCCGACGTGCTGAAACAAGATCTGTGGCAACTGGTCGCCGAAGGTTCGGATGCCGACCTCAATGCGACCGTAAATACCCAACCCATCATGCTGACCGCAGGTGTTGCTGTGTTCCGCGCATGGCAATCTCAGAATGGAACGAAAGCGTCCATGATGGCAGGGCATAGTTTGGGCGAATATACTGCGCTCGTAGCAGCAGGCGCTTTGACTTTGGCTGATGCTTTGCCACTGGTTCGCTACCGCGCTCAATGTATGCAGCAGGCCGTACCTGAAGGTGTGGGCGGTATAGCAGCCATCTTGGGATTGGATGATGAGATTGTTCGCACTGTATGTTCAGAAGGTGCGCAAGGCGAAGTGCTGGAAGCAGTGAATTTCAATTCCCCGGGCCAAGTCGTCATTGCAGGTGACCGAGCTGCGGTCGAGCGTGGTATGGAACTGGCCAAATCCAAAGGCGCCAAACGCGCCATCATGTTGCCGATGAGCGTGCCTTCCCATTGCAGTCTTTTGAAAGGCGCGGCGGAACAACTGCGCGACTACCTGAAGAACGTAACAGTTTCAACTCCGTCCGTACCTGTACTGCATAACGCCGATGTCGCATCATATAACGATGCAGCCTCGATCAAAGATGCATTGGTACGCCAACTCTACTCACCCGTACGTTGGGTGGAGACCGTCCAAGCATTGGGCAAGCTGGGCATCACCCATAATGTGGAATGCGCTCCCGGCAAAGTATTGGCTGGACTGAACAAACGCATCGACACCAATCAACAGGCAATGGCTATCAATGATGGCGAAGCCTTGAAAGCAGCGTTGGCTGCGCTCGTTTGAGGATAAGAATATGACATTACAAGGACAAATCGCACTGGTCACTGGCGCTTCACGCGGCATCGGTCAAGCCATCGCGCTTGAGCTGGGCAAGCAGGGCGCGGTCGTTGTTGGTACGGCGACAAGCGAAAGCGGAGCTCAAGCCATCACTACTTACCTGAATGCAGCGGGTATCAAAGGCCAAGGTTTTGCGCTGAACGTCAACGACGCAGCCCAAATCGAGCAAGTGTTGGCTGCGATTCGCCAGCAGTTCGGCGAGATTTCGATATTGGTGAACAATGCCGGCATCACTAAAGACAACCTGCTAGCGCGTATGTCTGAAGAAGAGTGGGACGACGTACTGACGACCAACCTTAAGTCCGTGTTCCGTCTGAGCCGTGCAGTACTGCGCGCCATGATGAAAGCACGTGGCGGCCGCATCATCAGTATCTCCTCGGTCGTCGGCAGCATGGGAAACCCAGGTCAGTCCAATTACGCTGCTTCCAAAGCAGGTATGGCTGGATTCACAAAATCATTGGCACAAGAGATCGGCAGTCGCAACATCACGGTCAATTGTGTCGCACCAGGCTTCATCGACACCGACATGACGCATGCTTTGGGCGACGAGCAACGTGCCAAGTTGGTAGAGAACGTACCTTTGAAGCGTCTAGGTAAGCCAGAAGATATCGCTGCGGCTGTTGCCTTCTTGGCGGGGCCTGGAGCGACTTATATCACTGGTGTCACCTTGCATGTGAACGGCGGCATGTACATGGAGTAAGGCTTGTAGTTTGGAATTTGGCTCGAGTTTGGTAGAATGCTCGGGCTGTTTAGCACTTTAATCATAACGGGAGTAAAACAATGTCCACCAACGAACAACGTGTAAAGAAAATCGTCGCAGAACAACTGGGTGTTAACGAGTCCGAAG
>VBWD01000046.1:4040-9161 GCA_006218055.1 Gallionellaceae bacterium | reverse complement strand
TCGTCAGACTCCTTACAAAAGCTAAACCCTCAAGTGAATAACTTGAGGGTTTTTGCTTTGTGGGTTCGAAACGACCAAATTGAACGCAGTGACAAGACGCTCGCGTGGCGAGCTTCTTGCGGCGGACACTAACTTGCGAACGCAAGTTATGTGGTAGCCACAACATGCGCCTCTGGTGTTCTTGCGGCGCAGGTCACAGGTCCACATCGGATTCTTCGAGGTGATAGCGGAGGCAAAGTAGTTCATCAACCACACGCTCCTTCTTCGCGAGGGCTTTGTTGTTTGTGCCGGAACAAAATCTGACTCGTTTATAATCCCCGAATTGAAATCTTAGGCGGACGACATGAATAAATATCTTAAATACGGTTTGTATTCGGTTGGCGGTTTGGTGGTGATATTTGTAGCCGCGCTGAGCTATATCGCGCTCACATTCGATCCTAATACCTACAAGCCGCAGATTATCCAAGCCGTCAAAGATAGCAAGCAACGCACATTGAAACTGGATGGCGATATCAAGTTGTTCTTCTTTCCTAATATTGGCGCGCGCCTTGGGCAAGTCGCGTTATCAGAATTCAAAAGCGAGCAAGAATTTGCTTCCATCGGCGAAGCGCGGGTCTCGCTCGCGTTCTTGCCGCTCCTTTCCAAGCAGGTCGTCGTGGATGAGGTATTGCTGAGTGGCGTGAAGGCGCAGCTGATCAAGCACAAAGACGGCACTACCAATCTGGATGACTTATTGGGCAAGAGTGCTGAGCCAGCACCAGATAGACCCAAAGAAGCTTCCGCGCCAATCCAGTTCGACATCGCTTCGGTGCGAGTCGACGATACCGAACTTTCTTATCTGGATGAGTCCACAGGTGCGCAATACAGCGTCAAGGACTTGAGTTTGTACACAGGGCGTATCGCTAATGGAAAGCCAAGCAAGATCGAATTTGCCGCACACATCGTGGCGAATCAGCCCAATGTAGACGTCACCACGCAGTTGAAAACGATACTCACATTCGATTTGGAGAAGAGCGTCTATGAAGTGCAAGGCTTGGAAGTGCAAGCAAAGGGCGCGGTGCTTGATATCACCAATCTGACTGTGAATCTGGGATTGGATGCGAATGCGAACTTGGGTGAGCAGAGTTACGTGGCCAAGAAATTCATGTTCGCAGCAAGCGGCTTTAAGGGAAAAGACAAGTTCGATGCCAAACTAGATGTGCCTGCATTGAGCATGGTGAAGAACGACATCGCGGTTGAGGGAGTTGCATTGAATGGGCAACTGGATGCGGTGTTTGGCAAAGTGGTCACCGCATTGTCGTTGCCGTCTGTGAAGGGCGATGCAGAGAAATTCAAGTTGAGCGATCTCACCATTAATGTGGATGTGGCGCAGCCTGAGCAAATCATTAAGTTGAAACTCTCCACACCTATCGCGGCAAATCTGAAGACGCAGCAGTTCAATCTTTCCGACCTCGTCATCGCAGTGAATGCGACAGGTGACAAACTGCCGGGCAAGAGCATCAGCAGTGAGTTAAAGGGTAGCGTACAAGCCGATCTTGGACGTCAGAGTATCCAGGCAAATTTGGCGGGAGGCTTGTTGCAAAGCCAGATCAAGGCCAAATTGGGTGTCACCAATTTTGCTAAACCCGCAATCCGTTATGACTTGGAGATAGACCAGTTCGATGCCGACCTGTATATCCCCAAGAGTACCGAGGCAAAAGTTGAGAAGGCTTCCGAGCCAGAACAGCCATTCGATCTATCTGCATTGAAGCCCCTTAACATCGAAGGCAGCTTGCGTATTGGTGCGTTTAAAGCCGCGAACGTGAAGGTGAAGCAACTACGTGTCGATGTGAAGGCTAAAGATGGCATGGTGAAGATCGCGCCGTTCTCCGCAAATCTATACAGCGGCAGCATCGCGAGTGACATCGCTGTGGATGCAAGCAAGACGCAACCGGTTTTTACCGTGAATGCAAAGCTGAATGGCCTTGAGATCGGTCCTCTGTTGCAGGATGCGCTGAACATGGATTTCGTCAATGGCAAAGGCACGGTCGGCATCAACGTCACCACCCAAGGCGATAGAGTGAGCGTGTTGAAGAAGGCATTGAACGGCACGCTGAGTGTCAATCTTGCAGATGGTGCAGTGAAGGGGATCAACCTCGCCAAAAGTGCACGCGACCTGGGTAAAGGGGGTGACAAGACGCAAGGGGCGAACACTGCTGAGCAGACTGACTTCAGCGAATTGAAAGCGACGTTCAAGATCACTAATGGTGTCGCACATAACGAAGACCTTTCGATGAAATCCCCATTCGTGCGCGTGGGCGGCAAGGGTGATATCAATGTCGGTAACGACAGCCTCGACTATCTCGTCAAAGCCACGCTTGCGGGTACTGCTGAAGGACAGGGCGGTAAGGACAATGTCAGCGGTCTGACTATCCCCGTGCGTTTGAGCGGACCATTCGCTGATTTGAAATTCAAACTCGACTTCGGAGCGGCTATTTCAGATCAAGCTAAGCAGAAGGCCGCCGCTGTCGCAGATGCCACAAAACAGAAGGCTGCAGAAGCAGCGAACACCGCCCAGCTAAAAGCACAACAAGCTATAGATTCACAAAGAGCAGCGGCCAAAGCAAAGGCTGAAGCCGAATTGAAAAAGGGCTTGGGCGGTCTGTTCAAGTGATCCTTTCGGGAAGCAATGGAATCCAGCGACGATGACTTCATTCGCTTCCCGCCTCACCGTGTGGCAACGCGCGCATGGTCGTCACGATCTACCGTGGCAAGAACAAGATGCTTATCGCGTGTGGTTGTCAGAGATCATGTTGCAGCAGACGCAAGTCGCCACCGTCATTCCGTATTTCCAGCGCTTCGTCACTTCGTTCCCCAACATCGCAGTACTTGCGGCAGCAACGGAAGATCAAGTGCTCGCACATTGGAGCGGTCTCGGCTACTACGCACGCGGACGCAATCTGCACAAGGCAGCACGTATCATCGTCGCGAAGTTCGGCGGCGAATTTCCAGAAAAATTTGAAGACATCCTGGAGCTGCCCGGTATCGGCCGTTCTACGGCGGCGGCCGTTTGTGCTCTTGCGTTCCATCAACGCCGTGCGATATTGGATGGCAACGTGAAGCGTGTCCTTGCGAGATATCGCGGGATCGAAGGTTGGGCGGGAGAAAAACAAGTCGAAGAGCAGTTGTGGCAACAAGCGGAGGCGTTGCTGCCGAACGAGGGTGTCGCTACTTATACGCAAGCACTTATGGATATGGGCGCCACTATCTGCACACGCAGCAGACCCAAATGTGTGTTGTGTCCAGTGCAAACTGACTGCATCGCATTGCAAACAGATCGCATCAACACGCTCCCCACACCAAAGCCGAAGAATGTCATACCAGAAAGACACGCGACTTTTCTGTTACTCATGCACGGCAACGACATCCTATTGGAGAAGCGTCCTAGCAGCGGCATCTGGGGGGGGCTGTGGTGTCCACCACAATTCGATGGTGAGGATGCTGCGAGGGATTGGTTTTTACGAAGTGGCATGCAAGCGAGTGAAGGTGGAAAATTGGAGACTTTCACTTGAGGCGCTAGGAGCGGCGATACCGACACCAGTGAGGTTGATGTTGGAGAAGCTCGGATAAGGCAGAGTTACTTCACGCTCCCCACTTCTGCATGAGTGTCTGTTCCACTCCTAGATGGTCGAGTATGCGCGCCACCACAAAATCCACGATGTCTTGCACGCTCTGCGGATGGTGATAGAAGCCGGGATTCGGCGGCATGATGACGGCGCCGGCATGAGATAGCTTCAGCATGTTTTCTAAATGGATGGCTGAGAACGGCATCTCGCGCGGGGCGAGTATCAGTGTGCGTTTTTCCTTGAGCATCACGTCGGCGGCGCGGCAGATGAGGTCGTCGCTGATGCCTCCTGCGATCTTGCCTAGCGTGCCCATGGTGCAAGGGCACACCACCATCGCGTCACCGGGGTTAGAGCCAGAAGCCATCGGCGCATACCAGTCTTGGATGCCGAACACTTTTAATTCGCCGCTGAATTTTCCGAAGCGTTCAGCGAACAGTTGCTCCGCGTCTTGTGGGCGGCTGGGGAGTGTGAAATCCAGTTCCTGCTTGGCAACGATCTGCGCTGCTTGTGTGTAGACGAGATGTACGCGCTGTCCACGTTGCAGAAGTGTCTCTAAAAGGCGCATGCCGTAAGGGAGGCCAGATGCACCAGTGAGTGCCCGTTCCGTCTCAGATTTTTCGTCATTATCCATGAATCGCGCCGCGATCAATCCATTCACGGTACCGAACACGAGTGCGGCGGTGGCGAAGATGGGTATGAGATAGGCGATGCCGCTGTGCGGGATGAGCCATAGATAGACCACCATCATCTGCCCTGCGATGTGGGCGAAGGCGGCGAGGATGCTGTGCGTCACAGCGCCGAACCAGCGCTGAGGTAAGTGCATGCTTACAGCTAATGCGGCGAGGCTACAAAGCGCACCGCTCAAGCTCAAGAAAAATCCTGGAGCGAGGAAGTTGCCGAACAACAGGCTTCCTGCGACCACCCGTAGCAGCGATACCCATGCCGCTGCACGCCAGCCATAACGCGCCAATACGATGAGGGTGATGATGTTGGCGAGTCCGGGTTTCACGCCGGGGAGCGGCGAGGGGATCGCGTTTTCCAACACAGTCAGGCCGAGCGCCACGGCTGCCATCTTGGCAATGTGGCGGTCTTCCGATGTGGTGGCTAACTTAATAGTTGAGGCTGTCATATTTCTTTGCACTACCTGTCAGTTCGACACTCACCTCATTCGGCAAACAGATCGCGATTTCTCCCGCCTGCTGTAACCAACCTTGGCGCACGCAATATTGTCGTGGGCTGGGGTCGCTGGTGATGCGTGCTTTGTGCTTCTCGATGGTAATGATGCTGATGCCGAGCGGGCCGGGCACTTCGATCTGCAAGTCGCGTGAGAGCGGCACTTCCTTGAATATCTTGCCGCTGCTACGGATGATGGCGCGATCGGCGAGTTCGCCGTTCCAGAGTTTGAGCGTGAGAAGGACGACGCAGAGGCTGCCGAGCAGGAGTGTCAGCCAATCACCCGCTTTGAGTGACGAGCGGAACGACTCATACGAGCTCACGATGGCGCACCAACACCTGT
>VBWD01000046.1:0-4030 GCA_006218055.1 Gallionellaceae bacterium | reverse complement strand
AACACCTGTTGCTGTGAATCGAAGTGGCGTGAGAGACGTTCTGCGAGATAGACCGAGCGATGTTGTCCGCCAGTGCAGCCGATGGCGACGGTCAGATAGCTGCGGTTGTCAGCAATGTAACTCGGCAACCAATTTTCGACGAAGCTGCGCACGTCATCGAACATTTTTTGCGCAAGCGGAGTTTCTTCCAAGAAGCGAATCACAGGTGCATCGCGCCCTGTGAGTGGGCGCAGCTCTGGATCGTAATGCGGGTTGGGTAGGCAGCGCACATCGAACACCAAGTCGGCATCGAGCGGAATGCCATGTTTGAAACCGAATGATTGGAACAGCAAGGTGAGGCGCGCACGATCGAGATGGATGAATTCTTTCACCCACGCACGCAAGGCATTCGCACCCAACTCGGTAGTATCGATGTGGTGTGCCAGTTCTGAGATATCTGCGAGCAGTTCGCGCTCATAAGCAACGCACTCCGGCAGCGTGCGCACACCGTCGTTCAGCGGGTGGGAGCGGCGTGTCTCGGAGAAACGTTTCACCAAAGTGTCCGTCTGCGCATCCAAGAACAACACATGCACGTCCACGCCGAACCGTTTCATCCCCGCGATATGAGTAGGAAGTTGTTCGACGCTGGTGCCGCTGCGCACGTCGATACTCACCGCCATGCGTGTGTAGCCGGCGTTCTGTAGATTGTCGATGAGGTCGGTGAGTAATTCGACGGGCAGATTGTCCACGCAGTAGAAACCAGAGTCTTCCAGTGTTTTGAGCGCCACACTCTTGCCGGAACCCGATAAACCACTGATGAGGAATAGTTGCATGGTCAACTCTTATATGCCGCTGCCATATATCTGTTGCTCTTGCCGCGTGATGAACTCTTGCATGGAGTCGATACCACGTTGTTGCAGCACAAAGTTGCGTGCCGCGGCCTCGACCAAGACGGCTAGATTTCGTCCTGCCATCACGGGAATCTCCACCTTGCTGATGTTCACGCCCATGATCTCTTCACGTCCCGCTTGAGGCAGGCGGTCGAGCTTGGAGAGATCGTCATGTTGCGGTCGATAGAGATGCACGATGAGTTTGAGACTCTTTTTGCGACGGACTGCTGTCTCGCCGAACATGGTGCGGATGTTGAGTACACCCAAACCGCGTACTTCCAAGAAATCGCGCAACAATTCTGGGCAGCGGCCTTCGAGCGCCTCGGGCGAGATGCGATACAACTCGACGATGTCGTCCGCGACCAATCCATTACCGCGTGTGATGAGCTCCAATGCCAACTCGCTTTTACCCACACCACTGTCGCCCGTGATCATCACGCCGACACCGAGCACGTCGATGAACACACCATGCCGAGTGGTGGATTCCGCCAACGCCTTGATCATGTAGTGGCGCACCATCCACATCAGGTGCACGCTGCTCAAGGGCGAGCGGAACAGGGGTGTCTCTGTCTTGTTGGCGAAATCGATCAGCCCCTTTGGGATATCCGTATCGCCAGCGATGATGAGACAGGAAGGCTTTGCGCGCTCTAATTGTGTGAGCGCAGTGGAAAGTTCGGCAGGCGCTAGCGAGTGGAGATAATCCAACTCGGTGTTGCTCAATACTTGCACCCAGTTAGGATGCACCAGATTCATGTGGCCGATCAGGCCAAGGTTGGAGGCGTTGACCGTTTCACTATCAAGGATACGGTCTGCGCCGTCCGTACCCGCGACCCAAGTCAATCCCAAGCGTTCTTGCTTGTCGTCAAAGAGTTTGCGGATGTTGATCTGCGACATGGAGGTCAGGCTTGCCAGTCGTTGAATAACTTGTGGATAGCTACCGCGTCATTCGCGTTCGTCAGATCATCGCGAAACTTCTGATCACTGAACATCTGCGCCAGTTCGCCGAGGATCTGCAGGTGCAGGTCGGTCGCGCGTTCAGGCACGAGCAGAACGAAGATGAAATTCACAGGCAGGCCGTCTGGTGCATCGAAGGGGATGGAGGTCTCCATCTTCACGAAAGCGGCGACCGCATCGCGCAGTCCTTTCACACGGCCGTGTGGTATCGCAACGCCCTGTCCCAGCCCAGTCGAGCCCAACTTCTCGCGGGCGAACAGACTGTCAAAAACTTGGCTACGTGCGATGTTCTGCGTGTTCTCGAACAATATTCCGACGCGTTCGAATACGCGTTTCTTGCTGGTGGATTCACTATCCAGCAAAACGCATTCGGCGGTTAAGATTTTACTGATCAAACTCATGTTGTCTCACCAAATAAAAACGGGGCAACCATGCGGCCGCCCCGTATCACTTCATTCTGCTACTTGATGTTTGCCAGATTCGTCGTGACGGCTGGCAGTGCGTTTCTCTTTGTGCTTGAGTACTTGGCGGTCTAGCGAGTCGACCAATGCATCAATGGCTACATACAGATTGGCGTCCTCTGTTTCAGCATGGATGTCTTTGCCCGACAAGTGGACAGTGGCTTCCGCCTTCTGAACCAATTTGTCCACGGACAGGATGACATTGATGTCGATCACGTTGTCGAAATGGCGTTTGACCTTGTCCAGTTTCGTTTGTACATGTTCACGGATGGCTGGAGTGATTTCGAGGTGACGTCCTGTGAGGTTGAGGTTCATGGCCTGCTCCTTTATGGTTAGAGTGATTTACGAAGATTCACCGGGAGGATACTCATTGATTCCCGGTATTTTGCCACGGTACGGCGGGCGACTATGATGCCCTGCTGTGCCAGGATCTCTGCCATGCGGCTGTCAGTGAGCGGATGCTTGGCATCCTCCTCGCTGACCATCTGTTTGATGAGCGCACGGATGGCGGTGGATGAACATGCACCGCCTGCTTCGGTAGCCAAACCGCTGCCGAAGAAATATTTGAATTCATAGATGCCTCGCGGCGTGTGCATGAACTTCTGCGTGGTCACACGCGAGATGGTGGATTCATGCAACTCCAATTGGTCGGCGATCTCGCGCAACACCAGGGGGCGCATCGCGATGTCACCATGCTGGAAGAACTGGCGCTGACGTTCCACGATGGCCTGCGCCACGCGCAAAATGGTCTCGAAGCGCTGTTGCAGATTCTTGATGAACCAACGTGCTTCTTGCAGTTGCGTCACCATGCCCTGTGCATTGCCGTCGCCGCGTTGTTGCAGGATGTTAGCGTACACCTGATTGAGACGCAGACGAGGCATCGCTTCGGGATTCAGGCGCGCGCGCCAGATTCCGCCGACACGTTCCACCAGCACATCCGGAACCACATAATCGGCGGCACGTTGCTCGAACGCTGTGCCGGGTTTCGGTTGCAGATGCACGATGAGGCCTTGCGCGCAGCGCAGTGCATCGTCGTCGCAGTGCAATACTTTCTTCAGTTTGTTGAAGTCACGCGAGGCGAGCAGGTCGAGATGCTTCGTCACAATGGCTAGTGCCAAGTCGCGTCCCGGCACATCCTCGGGCATGGCTTGCAGTTGCAGTGCCAAGCATTCGCTCAGGTCACGCGCACCGATGCCGGGCTCATCCAGATGCTGCAACTGCACCAATGCAGTTTCCAAATCGTCCAGCGTGATGTCCAGTTCTTGTGGAAGAAGTTCGACGATCTCTTGTAGCGGTTGCGACAGGTAAGCATTCTCATCCAGCGCGTCGACCAACAGGTTGATGATCTTCTTGTCGCGCGAATCCAGTTGGCTCATGTTCAACTGCCACAGTAGATGTTCGCGCATGCTGGGGCGGTCCGCTGCCACTTCGCCATAACCTTCGTCTTCATCGTCGGGGCTGGCAGCGCTAGAAGAGAATGACGGTTCAGGCCAATCGGTCTCGCTGGTGCGAGTCTCGGCTTCGGGTGCGGGAGTCTCGTTATTGCTACTGGGTGTGGCCGACTCGGTGCTGCTGCTACCGCTGTAGGTCTGGTTGCCGTTGTCGTCTTCGCGCTCGAGGAATGGATTCTCATCCAGCAGGCGCGCAGTCTCTTGATTGATCTCCAAGGTGGAGAGCTGCAACAATTTGATGGCCTGCTGCAACTGCGGCGTGAGCAGCAGTTGTTGTGATTGCCTGAGTTGGAGA